>JAHFHR010000027.1 GCA_023246815.1 bacterium
TACGCTGAGGTTAAACGTTTTTTAACTGATCTTGAATCAAATCTCCGATTGTTTGACATTGACGCAGTATACTTTAGTCCGGATTCACCTGAGTACTCAATCAATCTTACCGCCTACTATTACCCAACACGGTAGCCTCTATGCTGATTCCCAAAAAAATTACCGGAACTAAACGCATTATTTTTACCACCTTGTTGGTGGTTATTCTGGTCGTCATTGCGTACTTATTGTTTGTTAATTTTGTGCGTCCGCGTTTGCAAAGCGCCGGTAACGCCGTGCTACCCCCAGGTATGCAGGTATTTCAAGCGCCGCAGCTCAACCCAGTATTTGAGACGGATTTTTTGAGTACCTCACAGTACAGTGGACTCAAACAGCATGGCGTACTGCCGGTGACGGTTGAACGTACGGGACGCAGCAATCCTTTTCTTCCCATCATCATTGCGCCACCTGTTCCTACTACTAATCAGTAACCATGTATCAAAATCAGGATCAACTACTTGAGCAACTGGTGCGGGGTACCATCATTACCCAAGATGTTGCTAATGATGTAAAAAAACGGGCGCTTGATGGAAAACAGCGGCCTGAGCAGCTCCTCATGGCCGAAGGAAAAATTTCCGAAGATGCGTTACTTGAGGTAAAAGCTAAACTGCTCAACATCCCCAGTATTGATCTGCGCGGTTTGCAGATTCCTAAACAGGTATTGAACCTGATTCCGCGTGAGGTAGCTGAGAATTATCAGATGGTGCCGTTTGAACAGCAGGGGACGGAACTGCACGTCGGCATGGTCAATCCGCAGGATTTTAAGGCGGTTGAAGCGGTTGAATTTTTGGCGCAAAAAGCGGATCTTAAAGTACGGTATTATCTTATTTCCGAAGATGGTTTGAAAGTTACGCTGCGACAGTATCGGGAAATTGGCGAGGAAGCTGAGGAAGCCCTTTCACACATTGGCCAAAAGACCGCTGTTGTTGCTGCCGACGAAGCATCGCTTCAAGAAATGGAGCAGGTGATCAAGAGTGCGCCGGTGTCCAAAATGGTGCTGGTTATTTTACGCCATGCCATTGATGGCCGGGCGTCAGATGTGCACATTGAGCCAACGCTGAAAGACACCAAAGTACGTTACCGTATTGACGGTATTTTGCGGACGTCATTAGTACTACCCAAGTACATACATGCGGCAATTATTGCCCGCGTTAAAGTGTTGGCCAATCTTAAGCTTGATGAAACGCGAAAACCGCAAGACGGACGCATTCGGCTGAACATTGAAGGTCGCGATATTGATTTTCGTGTTTCAACACTGCCATTGTTTGAGGGTGAAAAAGTGGTGCTCCGTATTTTAGATAGTACGTCATCGGTGCCAGCCTTGGAAAAGTTGGGCTACCATGACGTTCACATTGATACCATCAATCAAAATGTCAAACGACCGCATGGCTTGATATTACTTACTGGTCCGACCGGTTCCGGTAAAACAACTACGCTGTACACGGTGTTATCAATGCTGAACAAAGACGGCACCAACATCGTGACCCTTGAGGACCCGATTGAGTACTACATGAGCGGCGTCAACCAATCGCAGATTAACCCGGAGATCGGCTACAGTTTTGCGACCGGCTTGCGGGCGATCCTACGGCAAGATCCGAACGTGATTATGGTGGGCGAAATTCGCGACAAAGAAACGACTGAATTGGTCATTCATGCCAGCCTCACCGGGCACATGATTTTGTCTACATTGCATACTAACGACGCGCTCGGTGCTATCCCCCGCATGATTGACCTTGGCGCCGAGCCGTTCCTCCTTTCATCGGTAATCAACTTGGTCATTGCCCAACGTTTAGCGCGGAAGATTTGTCCTGATTGTAAAACACAAACTGAGATTCCAGCTCGACTTATTAAACAAGCCAAGGAACAAATTGACCGTACGCCGGCTAAATATCTTGAAGGTATTAACACTACCGAGCTTATTTTTTATAAAGGCAAGGGTTGCGCCCGTTGTGGTGACCTTGGGTACCAAGGTCGTACCGCCGTGGCTGAGCTGATTGATATTACCCCGGAGATTCGCGAAATTATCAACCGCGGCGGAGATCGGTTGGAGATTGAAAAAGTACTGCCCAAGCAGCATTTCATCAGTTTGGCCCAAGCCAGTTTAATCAAAGCATTACAAGGGGTTACGACGCTTGATGAAGTGCTGCGAATTGCGTCTTTCTAGAATTTATACTAAAGTATAGAGTAGTAACATACCTACCATATGCCAAGTACAAAGAGTATTCTCTTGGTTGAAGACGATGAATTTTTGGCGGAACTCTATGCCACTAAGCTTCAGCTCGAGGGGTTTGAGGTAGCGCTTGCCGTTGACGGAGAGAAGGGCTTGCAAATGACTAAGGATCTGAAACCAGATCTGATTTTACTCGATATCATTCTTCCCAAGATGGACGGATTTGAGGTCCTTGCAGCGGTCAAGAAAGACCCCGCCCTCAAAAGTATTCCGATCATCTTACTTACTAACCTCAGTCAAAAAGATGAGGTCAAAAAAGGACTTGACCTCGGCGCGATTGACTATCTGATCAAAGCGCACTTTATGCCGTCTGAGGTGGTCAAAAAAATTAAAGATACGATTGGCTAACAGTTACCTGTTAGTATCACTTGTTAATTACCCGCCCGCGTCGCTACCTGCCCGAAGCTACCGCAACGCTGCAGGCGGGCGCACAGTCTTGCTGGCAGGTTAATGGTTAATTGTCTTTAATGGAAGCCTCCCTCAACATTTTTATTGATACGCTGTTGACCACGGCAGCAAAACGTCAGGCATCAAATATCCATCTGACGGTTGGTTCATCTCCGGCGCTCCGCATTGATGAAGAACTTATTGAGTTGTCCGAAGAATCCGCGGTTACCGAGCTGTTGATTAAGCAGCTGGCGGATGTGTGGCTTGATCCTGAACAAAAGAAGTTATTGCAAGAGAAAAAATCATTGGTCTGTACCAAGGCCGTTGGCAAAAAATTTCGTATTAAAATCACTTTCTTTTTTCAAAAAAGTCAACTCTCAGCGGCGGTACGCATTATCCCGTCAAAGATTCCTCAGCTGGTGACCCTTGGTCTACCTAAATCAGCGTATGGACTGATTGAAAAAACGGCGGGTCTTATTGTGATCGCCGGTGCCTATGGTTCGGGACGAACTACTACTATTGCCGCGATGGTTGAAGAGATTAACAAAAATCGTAAGGCCAGCATCATTACGCTTGAGCGGCCGATTGAATTTTTGTTTTTCAGTAACCAAAGCATTATTGAACAGCGTGAGGTGGGCATTGATGCCAATTCTTTTTCCAGTGCCCTGCAGGTTGCGCAAGATTCTGACGCCGACGTGGTGGCTGTTTGTTCAAGTGAAGAACGTGAAGCACTTCCGGTAGCCATTGCGTTTGCCGCTTCTGGTCGTTTAGCGATTGTGCACATGAATACGATTAATGTACAGCAAACGTTAGAAGAGCTTATTGCTAGTTTTTCCACTGATGATCGCCAGCGTGGTCAATCGCTTTTGGGGGAGAGTTTGCTGGGCGTGGTGGTACAACAGCTCCTGCCGAAAGTCGGCGGAGGCCAAGTCTTGGCCGCCGAGGTGCTGGTTGCCACTGATCCGGTTAAGGCATTGATTCGGGAAGGACGTCTGACACAAATCACTAATGTTATTCAAAGTTCTCGTACTGAAGGAATGCTTTCACTTGATCAATCGCTCGTGGAATTGGTGAAATCGGGCGATGTGCTACTTGAACATGCTGAAGAATATGTGGCTGATCCTAAAATATTTAGAACCATGGCCCGGTCTTGATGGCCGGCGTTAGTACTCTATGCCCTTTTATCGTTATCGTGCAACTGACCGCGACAATCGCGTTTCTCAAGGAATGATTCAGGCCGCCTCAGCTGACGTGGCCGCCGAGCTGCTTGCCGATCAAGATCTTACAATTCTAACGCTTAAAGAAGAACGCTTGAGTTTTCAAGATAGAACACTCAAGTTTTTGAATCACGTCAAACTTAAAGATTTAGTTATTTTTTCTCGACAACTGTCGGTCATTATTTCCGCCACTATCCCTTTGGTGCAGGGGTTACGTATTCTGGTCAGTCAGACGGACAGCCCGGTGTTGAAAACCATTATTTCCGAAGTGGCTGACGACGTTGAGGGTGGTGCGAAGTTATCAGCAGCGCTTGCTCGTCACCCCGACGCGTTTGATGATTTTTATGTCAACATCATCAAGGCCGGTGAGACTTCCGGAAAACTTGATGACGTACTTAACTATTTGGCGGATCAGCAGGAGCGCGACTATGATTTATCATCAAAGATTCGGGGCGCGATGATTTATCCGATTTTTATCATCAGTGGGTTGGTAGTGGTTGGAACGCTGATGATGATTTTTGTTGTTCCGCAGCTGACGTCAATTTTAGCAGAGACTGGAGCAGACCTGCCGATTTCAACCATTATTCTGATTGCCGTCAGTAATTTTTTGTCCGCATTCTGGTGGTTACTGTTATTATTAATCATCGCAGTGGTAGTAACGATACGAGTGCTCATTAAGAACACTCCCAATGGTAAGTTATATTGGGATGAATTATCATTGCGCGTGCCCATTTTTGGTACCTTGTTCCAAAAGATTATCTTAGTTCGCTTTGCTCGCAGTTTACACACCTTAACTACCGGTGGCGTACCGCTCACCCGTAGTCTGGAGATTGTATCTGAAGTGGTTGGCAATGAAGTGTATAAGCGCTTGATCAAGCGCACCATTAAACAGGTAGAAGAGGGTAATCCGATCGCCACCGCCTTTTTAGCCAGTAAACAGGTGCCGGTGATGGTATCACAGATGATGAATCTGGGGGAAAAAACCGGTCGACTTGATGATATTTTGAATAAATTAGCCAATTTCTACAGCCGTGAGGTGGAAAATACGGTGACTAATTTGGTGACATTGCTTGAGCCGTTGATTATGGTGCTGATGGGTGTGGCAGTCGGTGGGTTAGTTTCAGCCATTATTTTACCCTTGTACAGCTTAGCCTCAAGTCTATAAGGCTTTATATGTTGCTGGCTAGCTAGCTTTTGTGGTATACTATGCATGATGTTGATAACTTTAAAGTTAGTTGCTCGCTTGTAACGCTTTCGCGGAACAGTGTGAGTTAGCAAATGTTAATAGTTAACAAAAGAAAGGGGGTGACAATCATGAAGCGAAAAAATAAAGGTTTTACACTTATTGAGTTGTTGGTCGTGATTGCAATTATTGGCTTGCTCTCAACGCTCGCGGTTGTTGCCTTGAATTCAGCTCGAGCAAAGGCTCGCGACGCCAAGCGTGTTGCTGACGTTAAGCAGGTCCAGACCGCACTTGAATTATATTTCAACGATGCGCAGGGGTATCCGATTGACACCGGCACTCTTGGTACGGATGGAACAGGTGCAGCAGGGTTTAATGTGCTCTGCTTTAGTCTTGATTCTGATGTTGGTAAGGCTGATGGATTTGTTGATGCCTCAACTGATTGCGATGCTGACACAACCGTTTACATGGGGTTGGTCCCAGAAGCGCCAACACCACCAGGTGGTGATGTGTATACGTATACCGCAGCAGCTGTTGATACTTATACTATTGAGTTTGAGCTTGAAGGTAAAACTGGTTCTTTGGATCCTGGTCCTCACTGCGCTACTCCAGACGGTATTACTAATATTGCTTGTCCGTAACCATTTCATAACGTATAATCAAAATCCCCTACCAGTTGGCAGGGGATTTTGATTTTGGTGGACTGTGCAGTTTCATTGTGGCCGCATTACTTTTGTGGTATACTCAATAGTAGTCATCGTGTTACCAATATTCTATTCCTTATAAAGGAAGGAGGTGGACTTATGAAGAAAAAAGGTTTTACACTTATTGAGTTGTTGGTCGTCATTGCAATTATTGGCTTACTCACCACGTTAGCGGTAGTGGCGCTTAACTCCGCTCGAGCAAAGTCGCGCGATGCCCGTCGGGTGTCTGATATCCGCCAGATTCAGACGGCGATTGAACTGTTTTTCAATTCTCGTTCTCAGTCGCAGTACCCTTGGCAGGTTACTGCCGGAACCGGCATTATCCTTGGCAGTACCTCATTTAATTGTCTTGATGATGACGGTTTTGGTACTGCTTGCAGTGGTAATGTGTACATGGGGCTTGTCCCTGAAAACCCAGGGCCAGGCGGTGCTGATTATGTGTATACCGCTCTTGAGACTGGTACTGGTGAATGTACTGTTTCACCACAAATTTGTGATTCATACCAAATCACTTTTTCTCTTGAGGGTAGAGTTGAACAGCTTAATCCTGGTGCGCACGTTGCCACTCAAGACGGCATTCAGTAATATTCTCTTTTTGTACAAAAACCCTACGTTTTGTGGGGTTTTTGGTTTGCTTAAAACACCACCGCGCGGTACAATGTAAGCATGATATTTGTGTTTGTATTTATTTTTGGCCTCGCGCTTGGCAGTTTTTTAAATGTTGTTATCAATCGATTGGGGAGTGACAAGTCAGCGTTGAAAGGACGGTCGGTTTGTCCGCACTGCCGCGCGGTAATCGCTTGGTATGACAACATTCCATTGATTAGCTTTGCCATACTGGGCGCTCGGTGTCGGTCATGTCATCAGAAAATTTCTTGGCAGTATCCGCTGGTGGAGCTTGGTACGGCTATAGCTTTGGTGCTGCTTTACTTTCGTTTTGATATCATGCCGACTTTTTGGGGGTACGCGCTCTTTACGGCTTTTTTGATTATTATTTTTGTCTACGATTTAAAAACCTATTTGATTCTTGATCGGGTGAGCGTACCAGCCATGGGTATCGCCTGCATCGTCAGCATACTCCTTGGTCGTGATGTTGTATCGTTATTGCTTGGCGCTACACTCGGCGCTGGATTTTTTGCCGCTCAGTTTTTTTTGTCAGGTGGCACCTGGGTCGGCGATGGCGACATTCGCCTTGGTGCGGTGATGGGGCTGATGCTTGGCTGGCAGTTGCTACTGGTAGCTTTGTTTATCGCGTATGTCATCGGAGCGGCGGTTGGTATAGTATTACTTGCCTCGCGTCGTAAACAAGCATCATCACAAGTACCATTTGGGCCATTTTTAACACTTGCTACTTTTGTGACATTGTTGTACGGACAGGAGCTACTGACGTGGTACGTTAATGTTGCATTGTTATGAGCGCTCGATTCGCGCCTCACGGGTTTACAATGATTGAGATGCTTATTGTGTCCGTGATTTTGATTACCATTATGAGCGTGGTGATTGCGAGTTACCGAACTGGTCAACGCTCCGGAGAACTGGAAGGTAGTTTTCAACAAACGCTCAACGCCATTACCACCGCTCGTGCTAAGAGTTTAGGCGGCGAGATTTTTACTGGTGGCCCATTCGTCAATGAATTTCCCGCTGGCGGCTATGGCGTGCATTTTGATAAAGGGAGTAACCAAGTTACCATCTACGCGGCTGATGCGCCGGACACTACCTTGACATCCGGCGCGGTAGTGGGTGGCGGCTTCATTAATTTTGCCGATATCACGGTAGTTGATTTATGTGGGTCTGACCAGTCGGTGCTCACCGACATTCCCTGCGGATCCGGTTGGACCAGTATTGGTGCCAGTCTTGAGGTGGTATTTTCCCAGGCCAATGAAGCGACCGCCAGCTACTCCATTGGTAGTGGTGCTCGATTTGTTGGTGGATTACTTGAGCATCAAAAAACTGGTAGTCAGGCCTATTTTTATATTGCATTGCCAACGGGGGTGGTTACCGGTAACTTTACTTTGTAATGACGCATCTGATAAAAACAAAACCGCGTGGTCAGGGATTGATGGAAATGATTTTTGCCATTGGTATTTTACTGCTGGTGGTATCGGCGGTGTTGGGTATTGCCACTGCAAATGTTGTCGGTCACAGTGCCAGTGAGCTACAGATTACGGCCAACAACCTTGCTCGTGAAGGCATTGAAGTGGCGCGCAGCATCCGCGACACTAACTGGATTGCCGGCAATGACTGGGATAGTGGACTTGTTGGCGCGGGAAACTTCGCACTGGCCCACTTTGACGCGGCGGCTAATGACTGGCAACTGGAATTTTTTACCACTGATCCAGACGAACTACTCTATGTCACCAGCGCCGGAGTATATAGCCATAACGACAGCGGTCAGCCAACGGTATTTCGTCGCACTCTGATTTTACAGTCTATCTGTATTGATAGTCTTAGTTTTGGAGCAGAGGAAATTAAAGTCACCTGTGATTTGGCTGAACAAAAAATCGGTCTACACATTAGGTCAGTGGTGCGCTGGGACGAACGAGGCCGCCAGCGGATCATCACACTTGAAGATTTACTCTATGACTGGAAATAATACATCATCGCGAGGGTTTACCCTGGTGGAAATTTTAGTAGTATTGGGTATGTTCGCGATACTCGTTGTCGTCATTATTAACATTTTTATTTTATCATTACGCGCGCAACGTGAAACCGCCCTGCGTCAAGAGACCTTGTCAAACATTCGTTTTGTAACGGAAACTATTGCCCGCCAAGTTCGTATCTCGGAAATTGACTACGCTTTTGCATATGATGGTGATGGCGATAGTGCTATTCAGGGTTCGGAACAAGAGTTGTATTTGACTGACCAACAGGGCAATGCCTTTGCTTACTTTTTAGACAATGCCACGGGTGAAATTAAAGTATCCCTTAATGGTCAAGTGTCATCACTGACCAATAGTAACGATGTGACCGTGGTTAAATTACTTTTCTACATTGATCCGACAGGGGATCCGTTTCTTGATGAGCGTTGTAACGATAGCCATACTCCCACTGGTTGTTTGTTGGGCGCTAACATTTGTACCGTCGATGATGATAATAATGAATTTAAAACCGGCTTTTGCAGTTGCAATGGACCCGAGGATTGTGCCACCGGACACTGTGATGTCGCCGACAACGTCTGTTTACCGTTTGATGAACAACCACGAGTAACCATGGTAGTCAGCTTTGAATCAGTCGGCATCCGGCCGGAAGACCGCAAACGAGTTAATATGCAAACCACGGTATCCAGTCGGGTGTATAAACGTTAATTTTTATTATTGATGTCAAGCGCCACACACAACCAGCAGACAGGTATCGTGCTTATTCTCGCGCTTCTTATTATTAGTGCGGTGCTTGGTATTGCCGTGGTGTTTAGTAATTTGATTATTCGGGAAATTCAACAGGCACGCCTTATTGATCAGTCGGTACAGGCCTACTATGCCGCTGAAAGCGGCGGTGAGCGCGCACTATATCAGGTCCGACGACGTGAGGGCATTATTGACTGCAGCCTCTTGGGCACCCCGGGTAGTTGTACGGTCAATGGTGTTTGTTCTAACAATGCCACCGTGCCATGCATCAATACGGTGCCCGGTAATTTACCGGTAACACATTCGTGGGAACTGAACATTAGTAACGAAATGGAAACTTCAGTGCTGTTAAGTCGTGGGCAATCATTTCAGCTTGACCTTTTTAACCCAGCGCAGAGCGCTAATGCCGGCATTGACGCAATACAAATCAGCAGTGATGTCGGAAGCTTGCAACTGCTTACTGAGTTTACCAATTTAACCAGAGTGCTTGATATTCAACCAGCTACTGCCTGTAATGAGCAACTGCCCGTGATCAAAGGGATTATTGCCACTGGCGCAGCTGGTGCGCCAGTGTCGGTGAGCGCCGTTGACGGCAGCTCATTACTTGACGAATGTGCGTATTCACTACGACTCAATTATCTTTTAAGCAATGCTGCCACTCATAGCGTCATTACACTGACTGCCCATAATAGAGTAACTGGTCCGGAGCCGATCCCCAGTCGGTTAATCATTGATGCTGAGGCCATCTCTGGTCGCTCGCTTCAGCGATTACGCGTGCGCACTCCTGTGCGGCCACCGGTTTCAGGGCTGTATGACTTCGTGCTTTTTTCCGAAGAACAAATCGTGAAATAGGTATGAATAAAGCTGAAGCTAAAAAACGTATTGATAAGCTGATCGCGCAGATAGACGACTTGCGGTATCGTTACCACGTCCTTGACGATCCGGCGGTAAATGATCAGGTCTATGATTCGCTCCAGCAGGAATTGCGACAACTGGAGCAACAGTTTCCTGACCTCAAGCGTTCTGATTCGCCGCTGACTCGCATTGGGGGTCAGCCACTTGCTGCCTTCAAAAAAGTTACTCATCAAGTACGGCAGTGGTCGTTT
>JAHFHR010000091.1 GCA_023246815.1 bacterium
TCATACAATACTATTTTTTGGTTGCCGAAGCTTGCGCTTTCTTTCGTTCTTCCTGACCTTGTTCGGTCTTAGATCGTTCAATATCCTTAGCAATCTTACCACCATGGCTTTGAAATTTGCGTGTTGGGGAGAATTCACCCAATCGGTGACCGACCATATTTTCTATAATCAATACTGAAATATGATGTCGGCCATTATGGACGCCGAACGTAAACCCGACCATCTCTGGAGTAATCATGCTCGCACGATTCCATGTTTTAATAATAGTCTTGTCCCCAGCTTTAAGATTCTGAATTTTCTTCAGGAGCCGTTCGTCGACGTATGGGCCTTTTTTAAGACTTCTCGACATAATGGTTGGTTAGTTGCTGCGTCGTTTTTGTTTACGACTGCGGATAATCATGGTGTCAGAATACTTATTTCTTTTTCTGGTTTTAACACCAAGTGCTTTTTTACCCCACTTGGTTTTTGGCGCTTTCATACCAATCGGATTGCTACCTTCTCCACCACCGTGCGGATGATCATTTGGATTCATCGCTTTACCACGAACCGTTGGACGAATACCCATGTGACGGTGACGACCAGCTTTACCAATACGAATGTTCATCGCGTCAGGATTGGATACTTGCCCAATCGTAGCAGATGCTTCTTCAGGAATCAACCGTATTTCACCAGATGGCATGCGCACGGTTGCTTTACCACCATCAAAGGCCATCAATTTTGCCAATGCTCCAGCGCTACGTACCATTTGTCCGCCCTTGCCTGGAGTCAATTCCAAATCATAAATATCTGAACCAAGGGGAATGTGCTTGAGTGGCATGCGATTACCTGGCTGAATTTCTGTACGCTGCAGTGAAGATACAACTGTTGCCCCAATCTGCAAACCAATTGGTGCAATCATGTAGGCTTTCTCGCCGGTAGTGTAGGTAATGAGTGCGATACGAGCATTACGGTTTGGATCGTATTCAATCGCTTCAACAGTTGCTGGCACATCATACTGAGCGCGTTTATAGTCAATCAAACGGTAGTACTGTTTTGCACCGCCACCTTGATGACGCACCGTGATATGTCCACTGGCATTGCGACCACCCTTTTTCTTTTTAATCTTAATCAGCTTTCGTTCCGGCGCTTTTTTAGTGATATCAGAAAACGTGTCAACTGAAGTTTGACGTCGTCCCGGAGTAGTTGGTTTGTAGATTCTGACTGCCATAGTTTAGCTTACAGCTGGTAGCTTTTAGACTCCTTCGTACACTTGAATAGTGTCGCCCTGTTTTAAAGTAATCACTGCCTTTTTCCAATTCTTTCGTTTTCCATGGATACGGCCGGAACTAACGTGCTTACCGTGAAAGTTAGCGATGTTAACTGCTACCGGGTCAACATTATACACAGAACGAATCGCTTTTTTGACTTCAACTTTATTCATTGACGGATCAACCGCAAATACGTATTTATTCAAACCAGACAATGTTGTTGCTTTTTCAGTAATCAATGGCTTAAGGAGCACGCGATAGGCTTCAGTAGTACCACCTTTGATCTGAATCTTCTCTTTCTTTTCAATCTTATCAACTTTCCCAGTAACTGGCTTTGCATCCTTTTTTTGTTCAGGTTGCTTTTCAGTTTTCTTCTCTGTGGTAGGCGCGGTAATTACTGCATTTTTTTTAGCAACAACCGGCTTTGCCGTGCTACGCTGTGCCAGCTTCTGTTCTTCTTCTTTCTTTTTAAATCGATCAAAAAATCCCATACTATTTTACAAATGTTTTCTCAATCACTGGAATGGAAGCTTCGGGCATCACGAGATAGTGTGCTTTCACCACGTCAGCGATGTTAAGACTGTTCGCCAATATTAAATCGATTCTCGTAATGTTTCGCGATGCTTTATAAATCTTTTCATCTTTTTGCGGCACTATAATCAGCACGCGAGGTGGATTACCTTTTTTCTTGGCAGCTGATGCGTCTTTGGTCTCAGCCTTAGCCACTTTCGTTTTTTTGGCTGGTAGTGGTCGTAATTTTAAATTCTGCAGTATGGTATATACCTGCTTGGTCTTTGATTCACTTAAGGTGAGCGCGTCAAGTAACACAATTCTACCATGGGCAGCTTTGTCGCTTAATCCCATCAGCAAGGCTTTGCGCTTCTCTTTTTTATTAATCTTCAAAGAAAAGTTTCGTTCCGAAGTCGGCCCAAAAGTAACACCGCCGCCACGCCATAATGGTGAACGAATTGAGCCATGTCGAGCTCGGCCTGTGCCTTTTTGACGCCACGGTTTTCTACCACCACCAGCAACATCGCTACGATCTTTAGCATGCGCGAGTACTTGGCGAGAATTGGCCTGCTGCACAATAATGGCATTGCTCACCACATCCGATTTAACAGCCACGCCAAACACTTTGGGGTTGAGCGTAACCTCTTTGACTTTCTCACCAGCTTGATTGTAAACCGTTACTTTTTCCATAGCTAGGTAGTTTCTTGTTTACTTTCAGCTGTAGGCTCTGGTGCTGATTCAACTTTTTCTGCCGCTACTGGAACTGCTGCTTCGGCAATAATCGGTTCAGACATCACCTGCTCTTGTGCTTTACTATTTTCCTGTCCTGTCTCCTGCGCAACTTCAACCACAGTATCACCGGCACCGGAAATCACCAGTAGATTGTTGCGTGCACCAGGCACTGCTCCTTTGATAAAAATACTGTTGTCAGTAGCATCAACTTCCACCACTTCAAGATTGGTAACCGTAATCGGTGAACCACCCATGCGACCACCCATGCGCGTGCCTTTAAAAACGTGGGCTGGACCTTTGGCGCCAATAGAACCGGATAAGCGTAACTGATCTTTATGACCGTGACTACCCGGACTGCCGTGGAATCCCCAACGACGTACCACGCCTTGGAAGCCCTTACCTTTCGAGGTGCCGGTCACTTTTATTTTGTCACCCGGTTGAAATGTGTTGATGGTAATGGTATCGCCAACTTTCAACTTTTCAAGTTCCTGGGCTGGTAAACGAAATTCACGTAGATACTGAAACGTGCCCAGTGTTTTTAAATGTCCCTTAACTGATTT
>JAHFHR010000028.1 GCA_023246815.1 bacterium
AAATAAAATCAATTTGCTGTTCAGTATAATCCGTAGCTTTGCACCACATTGAGGGCTCGTGAATGTTAAGATGGTGTAAATCTTGCTGAAACGCTTTAGTATAAAAATCAGCAATGTCCCAAACAGTCTTGCCTTCTCGCTGTGCCCCTTTTTCTAACTTATCTTCGCCCTCGTCAGCATCAGAGGTTAAATGCCCAACATCGGTGATATTCATTACCTGCTTAACCTTGTAATCATTATATTCAAGCGTCCGACGCAAGATATCTTCAAAAATATAGGTGCGCAAATTGCCAATATGCGCATAATTATAAACTGTTGGCCCACAGGTATAGAGGCCAACAGTCTTTCCTCGTAGAGGCGTGAAGTGCTCTTTTTTTCGGGTCAGTGTATTGTACAGTTGCAGTGATTCCATAACGAAATTGTACCGATTTTATGAGTTTTAAGCAAATGAAAAGAGCCCACGGATATCATGGGCTCCATCACACATTATTCAATATCTACATATCCTCCGATAAGTCGCAGGAACTCAGTTGTGTAGACTTCCCCACTTGATACCGCGTAGTCGCTGTAGTACGCTACCGCTTGTTGCAGCAAGGATTCAAACTCTCCATCTGGCAGTCTGCCATAATAATCACCGTAACGTACGAGCAGCTCCCGTGTAGCATACTGATGCAGACGAGAATCGTTAATCAACGTGACTAACGTATCAACTGAATTGGAGTTACTGATCTGAGCTTCTTTAAGCCAAGTAATCACGGGGCCACCATCGCCACCATTGATAACGTCCAAGCCAGCCTGGAGCAAAAGACTCTCAAGATCACGACGGATATCTCTTTCCTGAGGAGGATTTCCAGCTTCTAACTGAACAAGTTGCTCGGCTCGCCGCTTTGATAACTCATGTTTAGTGGCGACACGGGTTACCTGTTTTTTGACATCACACCCACCCGCTACAATCAAAAAAAGAACGATCATATACCTCATGACTGATCCCTCCGAAGTTACTCACTCGTATCTAATTATAGTCTAGTGTATTTTGAATACTTTAAGCAAATGAAGACTCAGCCGGGCTGGCTGAGTCGGGGTAAGATGAGGAGTGCTTAGTGGATATTTTCGGCATGCTTGAGAAATACGCCGATGTACTTTTGAGCCTCCTGCTGTGAAAAAGCGGTTGACGTAATCTCAGCAATAAGCATTGCCGCAATCTCATCAACTAAAGCTTTGGCCACTGCTGCCGAAAGATCAGGATAGTACTCCTGTAGACGTCTTGCGAAAACATCGCGGACTACCTCACACTCAAGCGCCTGAGCAAGGTTTTCTTTTGCGCTTTTGGTTGGATCGTACGCGTTGTCAACGGCGACGCGTGAAAGATTACTTGCGAAATCAGACCCGAGGGCCAGATTCCAGCGTAAGTCGCGCTCAAACGTCTGACGTGCCTGATCAACCGTCGGCACACCCACTATTTTTTGTGGTGTCGTGCTGCACGCACTCACCAATAGTACCACTGCTACTAAAAGAACGGTGCTCGTCTTCATGACAGGTTCCCCCTTGAGGTTAGAGTTCCAATCAAAGAATCATAGTGTAAGTGTACGGCGTTCTGATGAGTTAATCAAATGAGTTATTTATAACACCAACTCATCGGCGCGCTCTGGTTCAGCCATTAGCTCTTTAACTGCAAGCTCCATGTGCATTCCGCGTGAACCTTTAACAAGAAGCGCATCGCCCGGTTCAATCCGTTTTTGCAAAAACTGGCCAGCCGCAACACTATCTTGAAAATTAAAGCAGCGGTCTTTTGACATGTTGGTCGCGAGCGCGCCACGGACAATATCTCGTGATAACTCGCCAACAGTGATGAGGTAGTCAACGTTGTGGAGTGCGACGGTAACACCAAGATCGTAATGCAACTGTGCGGTGCTGCTACCCAGCTCCAACATATCACCAAGCACGGCGTATGTTGCATTCTTGGTCGGCATCAGCGCTAACTGTTCAACGGCGCGTTTGGCAGCGAGTGGTGATGAGTTATAACTATCATCGATGATGATAGTTTTTTTTATTCCGTCTATCAATCGCATCCGGCCTTTAGGTGGCATCAGTGCTTGAATACCACGATTTATGGTTGCGAGATCTAAATCATACAACATACCAACGGCGACCGCCGCCAGTATTGGATAAACTAAATGCTGTCCGACGATCTGCGGTATTACCATTGTCGTAGTTGCATCACCAGCATGTATGACGCACTGCATACCAATTGGTTTAGTATTATCCATGGCGACCTGTACCGCGCTGGCATACACATCAGCTGCGGTAGTGAGTCCAAAAAAATGAATCGATGCCTCAGTCAGATCTTTTAAATCATGGACAAATTTGTTGTCATAGTTCAACACCACATGTCCAGTAGCTGGCACCGCGCGTACCAGCTCCCCTTTTTCCTGAGCCACGCCTTCAACGGTTTCAAAAAACTCAAGATGTGATTCTGCTATTTCCGTCACCACCGCCACCGTCGGTTTAATCAACGCCGCCAATTTTTTAATATCTCCGGGATGATCCGCACCCAGCTCAAGAATAAGCATATCGGGATATGAACGGTCGCGGATACACAATAACCACGTAGCTTTAAAAAATACCCATACCCACCTCAGCAAAGAGCGGCCGCCTGCTTCAGCGCCAATAATGGTTAACGGGACACCGATTTCGTTGTTATAATTTTTCTGATTGCGTCTGATGTTATAGGTCGTAGCGAGCACCGCAAATACCGCCTCTTTAGTTGAGGTTTTACCAACACTGCCGGTAATACCAATAACCTCCGGACGGTACTTACGTAAAATCAACCGCGAGAAAGACCAGAGGATGTGTTGAAGAATGTTTTTCATAGCTAGTAATCAGGTGGAATCTCCCAATAGTGTACCAAGTATTCCCCCAATTGGCTAAACAGCGGGGAAAGGGTGTCTGAGGCAAAACGTGGCCCTTGAGGCTTATCAAGTTTAATTAAAATGACAAACTGTGGGTTGGATACCGGCCCAAAACCAATAAAGGTGTGAATAGTCTGAACACCATACCCACCGTGTCCATCAGCAATCTGTGCGGTGCCGGTTTTCCCTGCCATGTAGTATCCAGGCACTTTTGCTTTAGCATCATAGCCTTGCTCAATAACTGAAGTAAGCATTCCCGAAAGCAGTGTCGCGGCCTTGGGGCTAACCACCTGACGAACATTGTGTGGCTCGATTTTTTCTATCGCACCATCAGGGCTGATCTTCTCAGAAACAATGTACGGCTTGGGTAATGCTCCGTTGTTAGCGATTGTTGCAAACGCAGTTATCATTTGCAACGGTGTTACCGTAATGCCCTGACCGTATGACGCCGTAATACTGTAAATGTCACCGGATTTATCAAGCGATTCAATATTTCCGGTTCCTTCTGTATCAAGTTCAATACCGGTTAATTCACCAAATCCAAATTTTTTAACATAATCCCGAAATCTGTTTTTTCCCACTTTTTGCTGAACAAAAATGGCACCGGTATTGAGGGATTTTTCCAACACATAAATCATGTTCTGCTCACCATGCCCCTTGAGGTCAGAATTGCGGATGGTATATGGACCAACTTTAACCTCACCTTCATCAGTGTAGGTTGTTGTTGGTTCAACCTCACCGGTATCAAGTCCGGCTGCCATGGTTACCGCTTTAAATACCGACCCCGGTTCGTAGGCTGTAAAAATCGCCGGATTACTTAAATCATTAATATCTTCCACTTCATTGTAAAACTCGGGATCAAAATCAGGAAAACTGCACATTGCTAAAATCGCACCAGTCGGACGCATGATAATCACGGTGCCGCTTTCAGCTTTGAACCAATCATAAAATTCCTTCAGTTTCTGACAAGCATTAAACTGAATATTACGATCTACGGTGAGCACTATATCACTGCCATTTTCCGCTTGCTCTATTTGACGAGGTCCAATAGCAATAAGTGATCCAAGAGCGTCTTTGACTGAGCGCAGCAGCCCTGATTTTCCCGACAGTTCATCGTTAAAATACCCTTCCAGACCATATTGTCCAATTTTTTTATCTTCCTGAAATCCAACAAAGCCAAAGATGTGGCCGCCAAGATTTTTATCGGGATAAAAACGTTTGGTTTCAGAAACAAAGCCAAGACCTGTCAGATCAAGGGCTTCAAGCTGTTCTTTTTGCGCCTTAGTGACTTTGTCAACAATGGGCTCATACGGATCCCCTTCCTTGTTGATACGACCCAGTAAATCTTTCCACACCGCTTCCTCTAAACCGAGAACCGGTACAACCGCGTCAATAAATTTTGCCGTATCAGTGATTTTAACCGGCTCAGCATATGCCAAAAAATACTCACGGTTGGTCACCAGTGGGTACAGTTCGCTATTTTGGTCACGGGTATACATGGAGCCGCGTTCGGGAGTCAGGCTTTTAACCACCTCCTGCCGCTTAGTGGCCAGCGCCGTGTAAAAATCGTGCTGCAGCACCTGCATAACAAATAGCCGAATAATGAGAACCCCCGAGAACAAAAAAATTGCTACCGCCAGTAGCAAAATGCGTTTATCGGAAAAACTCTCTGGTGCTTCTATTGGTTGTTGAAGACGGGAAACCATGACTGATGTATATATACTAACACATATCAGCAAACCCCGCTGATAACGGGGCGTGAGTGACCAGAGGTATGGTTAAAAAATAATACAGTAATTACGGTGCCACTGCTACCGGTGAAACCACTAAGAATTCTGCGGTACCGGTGTCCACCATGCCTAAACTGACCACTTTATCTTTGACCGACCCCATTGATTGCAGCTGGAGCGATTCAAGCTCAAGATCCTCATTCTGCTGCCTCAGTTCACTGATCTGATCTTCAAGTTCGCGAATCTGATAGCCCTTAGCAGCGATACCGTTAACCTGTACCAGATACCCGACCCCCAACACAAGGATCAGCGTACCAAGGGTCATGTTAACCGTTTTCAGTTTAAACGCGGTAATAGAAAAACGACGGGCAGTCCGAGCGGCTTTTGGTTGTTTCTTTGACAGGTGAGAAAATTTAGTCATACTCTTTTTATTTTTGTTTCCCTCCGCTACTGCTCGGAATAGTGTTATATTTTTTCTGCGACGCGGAGTTTTGCGCTTCTTGCTCTAGGGTTCTCAACAATTTCCGCGTCAGTTGGCACGACAGGCTTTTTGGTAATGATCCGAAGGGTTGCGTGGTGACCACAGACACACACCGGCGTTTCAGACGAACAGATACAATCGCGACTTTCCTGCTTGAAAAAATCTTTAACGATCCTGTCTTCCAGTGAGTGGTAACTGATGACCGCTAATCGGCCACCAGACACCAGTAAGGACATCGCGTCCGGCAGTGCCTGCTTCAAATTTTCAAGTTCTTCGTTGACTGCAATGCGCAGTGCTTGAAATACTTTGGTCGCCGGGTTGAATTTTGATCTACCATGGTACCGTTTCCCGTATACCCCGGTAATAATATCAACCAGCTGCTTCGGAGTGGTGATCGGTCGCTGACGCCGAAACTCGATAATATTCTTGGAGATCGGTCGCGCTAAGCGTTCCTCACCAAAGTTTCTAAAGATTTCGTACAATGTTTGTTGGTCTGCCGTATTCAGAATAGCTTCTGCGGTTACATCTGTTTGCGCGCCAAAGCGCATGTCTAAACGACCCTCTGCAAGAAAGCTGAAGCCGCGGAAGTGATCCTGTAACTGACCACTGGATAGCCCAAGGTCAAGTAAAATGCCATTGCTGTGAGTAAACCCGTGTACATGTGCGTTTTTTTTTATGTTTTTGAAATTATCTTGGACAAAGGTGACGTGCGTACTATCGGCGATATTTTTTTTCGCCGCGACGTGTGCTTGTGGATCAAGATCAAAGGACAGTATCTGGCCATCAGGGGCGCTGCGGCCGACTAAGGCGTTGGTATGTCCGCCGCCACCAAGGGTACCGTCAATGTAGCGCCCACCAGGCGTAACATTCAGATAGTGGAGCACCTCTGTCAGTAAAACCGGTACGTGACGATAGGTCATACAGTTAGACTCCTAATTCACCCAAGGCCTCAGCAATGTCGTTACTCTTTGTTTCAGTTCCCTTTTTATATGCTTCCCATTTTGCGCTATCCCAGATTTCCAGCCGATTGTACAACCCCGTAATGACCATTTCTTTTTTGGCACCAGCGTAGCTGCGCAAGTAATCAGGAATCAGCATGCGACCCTGCTTATCAATATCCACGTCCATCGCACCAGCCAGCATTAAACGGGCAAAAGCGCGGGTGTTGGCTTTAGAAATCGGCAGGGCAGCCAACTTTTCAGCCAACTTCTGCCATTCGTCTTGAGTGTACAAAAAAAGGCAGTCGTCTAACCCTTTGGTTACGACGGCGCCTTTAGCAAGAACCTTGCGAAACTTAGCTGGTACAGCAAGTCTTCCCTTCTGATCAATATTGTGGGTGTATTCACCGATAAACATGCGGGGACGGGAATGAGAATTAATTGCGAAATAAAGCGAAGAATCATAGCTCGATGGGTTTTGTTTTCCCCAGTAGGGTTTAATTATCCCCACTTTCATCCACTTCTTACCACTTAAGTATTATTTTATACCACTACTGCCCCACTGTCAACCACTTTGATATATGCAAAAAAAGGCCATTTTTGGCCAATTTTTGACTATATTTCAATAACTATCTTATAACCTCAACCTAGGGTGTGGATAAGAGGGCTAATCTCTACCCGCCAACTGTTTTTTTGATTTTTTTCACCAGCTCATTGAGCGGCACCCGACTCTTGACCAAGTACTCATACTGCGGTCCGACCGCGATGGCCTGCTCAATAGATGCCTCATCGGCTAAGTTACTTAATATCAGTGCTGGCATTTTTTTCAGATGCTTACTTTTGGCAATCTCACTTAGAATGGTCAACCCGTCAATATCCGGCAGTAGCACGTCAAGAATCGCCATATCAGGAGTATGGCTTTTAAGATACTCAAGTGCCGCGCCGCCGGTATCAAACCCCTGCACCGTAAAACCTTCATTGCTTAATTTTTGGGTCATCAGATCAAGTAAATCCCTGTCGTCTTCAACCAAAAGAATTGTTTTAGACATATTTTTTCTTAATGGTTATGTTCGGCTCTTTGCCATAGGCTGGCTCAACCAGGCCACCAACATGAGCATGTTTCAATTTCTTACTAACAACGGCGGCAAGTGACGGCAGGTCAGTAAATTCTTCTTTACTGATGCCAATAATTGGAAGACGTTGCGCATACGCTAATGCGTTAGCAGTTACTACTCCAATACGAAGCGAGGTGAATGAGCCAGGACCGGAGATGACGGCGATAGCTTGTACCTGCCTACGGGCAGGGCTTGATAGCAATTTAATAATGGCGGGCAGTAGCTTCTCAGCGTGCTGGTATTTGGCTGCCAGCGTTTTTTTTGTAATAAACTTACCTTCCTGAATCAACCCAAGAAAAATACGTTCAACGTCAGTGGTGTCAATAACTAATATCATAGATATTTTTAAAATCAACCTTGTACACTACCACACACCCGTCTTATCAACCATCACGATTTTCTGACCCTCTAAAATATCATATAAAAAACGATCCGTTATGTCCTGACGGTATTTATATTCGTTATTACTCATCACCGTATAGTTGATGCTCCGCCCGAGCTCTCGTTCAAGCGCAGCTACTAGTTTGGCCATTTTTATCTTATTGATTGAACCAACCATCAACATGTCGGTTGAAGCTCCTTCGCGGCCGACAAATACCCCCGTCAGAATAAACAACCGTGGATTGGCAAGCTGTTCAATTTTTTTGATCAAATTCTGCTCCAGTAGCAATTCAGCTTTGAGTAAAAGCGCTTTCAGCTCCGGAAATAAGACAAAATGAGTATCAGCCAAATAATATTTCTTGGCACCACCACGCGTTTTTTTCTTAAAACCCTCACTGCCCACGGGCGGTTCAGCAAGCTGGATTGACTTGATCATACCAATCTTCTCTAGATTGTTAATCTCGCGTCGAACCGAGTTAAGCTGCGTCTTAAGCAGACGTGCCAGTTCTCTGAGATAGTACGGTTGGGTCGGTTGATTCATGAATAGCCGCAGCAGTTTAACGCGGGTTTTTGAACCAAAAAGTTGTTCAAGCATAATATGTACGATGAGGTACGAATATAGTATAATATACCCACGATACTACTGACAAATAGACACCGTCCCCATGGCATACCTTCGTGCCAAAGTTGAACACCTCGTAATTGAAAACGCGGAGCAGCAGGACACTGTTGTTCGATCATTTACCACCAAACCGACCAGCGTTATGGCTGATCGCAGTGGTAAACTTTTTGGCGTCATTGAAATCGGTTCAAGACACCGCGAGGTGCCACGCTTGATTGATCTTATTATTGATGAGCTCAAAGAAAGTTATTACCACAGCGAAAGTCAAATCACGGCGACGTTGTCTGAACGTTTTGAAGCGGCACTCAAAAAAACCAATTTGGCCATTGCGTCATTTATTGAAAGCGAGCAAATAACACTTGACCTGGAACGAGTGCACATTGCTGTCGGCCTATCGCACAATCAAGAACTGCACTTTGCAGTTGTCGGCGACGTCGGCATGATGCTGTTTTACCACGCCGGACGCGGACAGTACCGCATCATTAATATTTTAGAAAACACTAAAACAACGCTGCAGGTTCCTGACCCCATCAAACTGTTCACCCAGGTAATCAGCGGCAAAATGCGCCAACGCGACATTCTGTTTATGACCACTGCCAATCTGCTGGACTACTTTTCACTAGAAAGTATTAAAACAGCGGTTACCGAAAACAGCTCGGTTGAACAACTCAAAGCGCTCATTGAGCGAACTAAAAGCCGAGAAAATTTTGCGGCGCTAGCGCTATTCCTAGAACGTGTCGCCGACAGTCCAGCGGTAAAACCGGTGACCAATCTGGCGGAGTTTAATTACGCTGAAGCAGCCTCACAAGATTCCATTAAAGAACTGATTCGCACCGAACGCGAGACGGCAAAACTACTAACCCCATCAATACTACCTGAGCTCAAAAAGTACGTCGTTGGTTTCCGTGAAGCGTTTGGCACCTATCTTAAAAAAGCTTCAGCTGGTTCACTGCATACGTACCAGCGATCACGTTCAACACATACGGTTCGACGACCAGTGCCAGCCATGAAAACTGCTCAAACTCCTAGACCAAGGCTGATCGAGGCTGATTTCAGCAAACTCCAAGAGCAACTCCAGCGACGAGCCGCTCAGGCTCAAGCGCAGGTTAAAAAATTCAGCGGTAACCTTGAGCAGCAACCGGCGTGGCGCAACTTTTTGAAAAAATTCGGCCCACTGTTTGAGCGGCTACTCGGCGGCGTATGGCACAGATTCCAACAGTTCCCCCGCTCAACCAAGCTCCTGGTGAGCGCGGTAGTAGCACTAACCGTACTGTTC
>JAHFHR010000029.1 GCA_023246815.1 bacterium
CATCCCAGCCACCGATGATAATCTGCCCTTTGCTCAGTCGCTCTTCAGCGGTCATTAGCTTCATCATGGTGGTTTTGCCGGTACCGCTTCGGCCAACGATGGACACAAATTCTTTTGGTTTTATATGTAAGCTAACGCTTTTCAGCGCTCCGATATCCGGGGGGTAGATTTTACTGACATTTTTAAATATAATCATGGGTATATCTTGATTGTCTTGATTGAGGATGCTAGAGTATGCGAGTGTGATACTGTCCTGCCTCAGCTTGAGCGGGTATCGTATAATGGTTATTATACCAGCTTCCCAAGCTGGGGACACGGGTTCGATTCCCGTTACCCGCTGAAGTTGGAGCGGGAATCATCTAAGTTTCAGTGCAGTGCGGGCCCGTGTAGCTCAGTTGGTAGAGCAGTCCCTTCGTAAGGGAAAGGTCGCCGGTTCAAGTCCGGCCATGGGCTCCATTTTGTGTTTATATTTTTAAAAATTTGATAATCAGGGTTTTAGCTTTTAATGCTTCAAGTTCCGCCTCTAGACTTTTACCGCGCAATAGAATATGCCGTGCGCGTACCTGTACCACTTCCCCGTCATCATTGGCGAGCCGTTCCTCAACCATAATAATGTGATAACCAAACTGGGTTTTTATAATTTCACTAATGTCACCTGGTTCAAGCGCAAAGGCGGCTTCTTCAAATTCTTTTACCATCTGTCCTCGGCCGAAATAGCCAAGATCTCCCCCTTGTAGCGCGGTAACATCTTGGCTGTACTGGCTTGCCAGCGCAGCAAATGGCGTCCCCCCGCGCAACTGTTCTAATAGATTCTCGGCTTGCAAGCGAACCTCTTGATTTAAACGATCATCAAAGGTGACGGCCAGCGCCACTTTATTGCGGAGTAACAGTGGAGATAAAATTTCATCTTCAAATTGGGAGATATCCCAGCTATACAGGTTTTGTAGCTGCTGTTCAAGTCCTTGGCGACTGCCGATTTCTTTCACCAGCCCTCCTAGCTGCTGATCAAGTTCTTCGCGACTGATTGATACATTATATTTCTTTGCTAATTGGCCGATGAGTACCCGGTCAATCATCCGTTCAAAAATGTGTTTTTGCGTATCGCCTTGGTTGGGAATCTCAAGTCCAGGGTTAGCCGCAGATTCTTGTTTATAGAATTGCCGTAAAGAGTTGAATTGGGCCAGCCAGTCACTGTAGCGCAAGGTTGTAGTCCCGACCATGGCGACTGGGTATGGTAGTATGGAGGTAATGGTGGCTACTGTTTGGTTGGTTGGTTTTGCACTGTTAAGCCACGCTCCAAAACCAATAAACGTAAGTAGTACTATCGTAAGCAAACCGCCACTGATTTTGAGGCGAGTAGCTAGATGGCGCTTTTTGTCCATTGGCACGCGCGTCGAAATTTTTGCGTCGGCAGTTGGTAGCTTGCTAGGCAGTATTTTTGGCTCATCAATAATCGGCGGTGTGATGTGATGGTTTTTTAAAATGCCGTTTTTTTTCGGTGACGATTTAGCTGGCTGTGTCTGCTCCTGTTTTTTTTCCACCCATTTCAATACGACCTGACGCAGGTGGTCAACATCAATGTCACTGTGCTGATTGTTATCTTGGTTTTTTGTCATGACTAGTTAAAAAAATAGTGCCACCATTTTTGCGGATTGGTCAGTGCTCCAAGCGACTCAGTCCCAACGTGCGCTATGGCAGTACCGGTGGCGGCAGCATTGGTTATGACGACCACTTTTTCTCCGTCTTTTTTAAGTCCTAGATCAACCCGCGCACGTTCTTCAATGTAGGCGTTTGAATTGAAATACTCAATCAGCTCCCGAAATTCCAGGTTATCTCGTTCAAGATTGGCAATTTCCCGCTCAAGGTCAATAATTTCACCATTGACCTCACTGCTTCTTTTAAGATTAGTGCTTAAACTCAGCGCGATAAATGACGCCATGATGATCAGTACTAGAAAAAGCGTGATTGCCTGTAAACGTTTTTTTGATTGCATCGTTGGCGCCACCATATCAGTACTCAGTATACTGATTTTTTGAATTTCATTCAATACCAATAGGTCATGTGTGGTTGTTACTGTGCCAGATGCATACTAAGAAAGCCGTTATGCGGTGACTGTAGCGCGCGAGGCCAGCTAGCATGAACAGTAACAGCGCGAGGCCAACACTCAACAGCGCCGCCCGAATCAGTAACACCGCGAACAGCTCTGGTGGAAATAGCACAATCAATTTTTCAGTGGCGGGATTGAGCTGCCAGAAGTCGTTACTAAATATCATTTGGTGAAATAATAAAAAAATTTGATCAAACGCTAGGTACGCGATAGCACCAGCAATGCTGTAGGTCAATAAGGCCGCTCCCCCGCCACGTATGAGTACGGAAGCCAGTGCTTCACGGTTATTGCGTATGAGCAACGCTAAACAGACTACCCATACTCCAAATAGTAAAGCGATGACCCCTAAAGACAACTGGTATAGCTTTTTAACATCAGCAAGATGCACTCTTTCTCGTTCAGTATAAAAACTGGTCGTCAATGGTTCAGTATTTTTTAAAAAGGCAAACAGGTTTACCGTCTGCTGTTTCACTCTTGTTTGTCCGAGTTCTTCGTAGGTATTGTGTATTACGAATTGCCGTTCGTACCACGATTGGTTCAGGGCAACAAATTGCAATACGCTTAAAAAAATAACGATTGGGGTGAGCACTATGAGAATTAGCGATAGCGGTTTCATATCTAGAATCAAGTATACCAAAAAACTCCCCGTCAGTTGAGGAGAGTTCTTTGGCGTTCAGGCTAATGTGAAAATATTACATACTGGCACCGGACGACGGTGGAGTCATTGGCGGGTGCGGCATGTTGCCAGCACCTTTTTCCATACACTCTTTGCACCTATTTTTGTGGCTCGCCAATTCATAGACGGCTGCTAATCCAACTAATACATAGATGATTCGTGAGAGCATCGCGTTTTGACCGCCAAATAGACTGCCGATTTCCCAGCCAAATAGTCCTACTAATAACCAATTAAGACCCCCGATAATCAGCAATAAAAAAGTAACCATGTGGATCCCTTTATTTTTGTGACTTATCATAGTGCTCACCCCCTTCTTTTGTTATTTGTTATTGCAATTCAATACTCAGTATCGTAACGTCGCTGATCGGTCGATCTGGTCCTTCGGTTTCCACTCTTTCAATAGCATCAACTACCTCCATGCCGCTTATCACTTGCCCAAAATTAGTGTGTTTACCGTCAAGCCACGGGGTTGATTCAGCGGTAACGATAAAAAATTGACTGCCATTGGTGTTGGGTCCGGCATTAGCCATGGCCAAAGAACCACGTACCAATTCATGGTTATTGAATTCATCAGCAAAACGGTAATCAGGTCCACCAGTCCCCCAGACGCTTTTTTGCGAGGCATCTTTACTTAACGGGTCGCCAGCTTGGATCATGAAGTCTTTAATGACTCGGTGAAAGCGCGTACCGTCGTAGAAGCCTGATTTGGCGAGAGTAATAAAGTTCTCAACCGTTTTTGGCGAATCATTGGTAAATAGCTCGACGGTGATGTCTCCAAGGTTAGTTTTGATGATGACTTGTTGATTCTGCACAGTGGGTGTAGGGTTAGTGTTTGTTGAGGCCAGCGGCGTGTTGGTGGCATTTCTTGGTGGTTGCGGCGGTGCTGATGGGATACAGGCGGTGAGCAATACTGCTCCCACTGCCAAGGTAGATAGTAATTTTATTCTGCTCATAATCTAATATAGTGTACCTTATTTTCATGAGTCCGACAATAAATCAAAGACACCCGTCCGAAATCGGGTGTTTTTGGTGGGGGCAGGGGGGATCGAACCCTCGACCATCTGCTTAAAAGGCAGTTGCTCTACCACTGAGCTATGCCCCCATGAATACTCTCTAAGTATACAGAAAATGGTTATTAACTAAAATATACTATCAAAAAACGGTTAAAAAATCAAGCGGTGGATAAGGTGTGATCGTTTAGCTGCTTGAAAAAAGGAGCTTGAGCCGCTAAAATGAAGGGACTTTCTATGTCAGACGGCCTACAAAAACTCATTCCACAGAGTCTGGAGATGGAGCAATCGCTGTTAGGTAGCCTTTTAATTGATAAGGACGCCATTATTAAGGTTGCCGATATTGTTTCCTCATCGGATTTTTATAAAGAAAGTAATAGAGTCATTTTTGAGACCATCCAACAACTCTATGAGCGCCGTGAGCCGATTGATCTTCTGAGCGTCACCACTAAATTAACCGAGAAAAAACAGCTGGAAAATATTGGCGGGCGGGCGTACCTCACTAACATCACCAATCTTGTTCCGACTGCCAGTCACGTCGTACACTATGCAAAAGTAGTCCAAGGCAAGTCAACGTTGCGCCGGTTAATCAGTGCCGCAACCTATATTGCTGAGCTTGGCTACCATGAGACCGAGGACATTGACCGATTGATTGATGATGCTGAGCAGCAACTATTTGCGGTTTCGCAACACTACCTCAAAAAAACGTTCGTGCCGATTACCGACGTGCTGACCGAAACCTTTGACCGCATTGATGAGCTACATCGTGATGCCGGCAAGTTGCGTGGCGTGCGTACCCATTATACTGAGCTTGATAATCTGCTGGCCGGATTACAAAAATCTGATTTGATTATTTTGGCGGCCCGACCATCAATGGGGAAAACAACACTAGCCCTTGATATTGCGCGAAATATTGCAATTAAAGAAAAAGTACCAATCGGAATCTTCTCACTTGAAATGTCAAAGGAACAGTTAGTAGATCGGTTGCTGGCTTCAGAAGCCGGCGTTGATTTGTGGCGGATGCGTACTGGCAAGCTCTCCGACAAAGGTGAAAATGATGACTTTACCAAAATCAACAATGCCATGGCACGGCTGTCAGAGGCCACAATTTACATTGACGACTCCCCCAGTGCCAATGTGATGGAAATTCGTACTAAAGCCCGCCGGTTGCAGTCTGAGCATGGCTTGTCGTTAGTGGTTATTGACTACTTGCAGTTAATGGACAGTCGCACTAAAGAAAGCCGTGTGCAAGAAGTATCGGAGATTTCTCGTGGCTTGAAGGCTCTTGCTCGTGAGCTTAATGTGCCTGTGTTAGCACTATCACAGCTGTCACGATCAGTAGAGTCACGCGATACCCATATCCCCCGTTTGGCCGATCTTCGCGAGTCTGGTTCCATTGAACAGGATGCCGACGTTGTTATGTTTATCTACCGTGAAAAAATGTACCAACATGATCTCCCTCCTGACAAAGCTCATGTCGCTGAGATTATCGTGGCTAAACACCGCAATGGACCAACTGGTAAGGTACAACTCTTTTTTGATGAGCAACGCGTTACTTTCAAAAATGTGGATCGAAAAATGCAGGGCGAAAAAGAAATGGAGCTTAATTTTTAGTCATGCCGCGTCATCCTGAGGGAATTCAAAGGTTAATCGATCACTTTTCCCGATTACCAACCATCGGGCCAAAAACTGCCGAGCGGCTGGTTTTTTATTTACTGACCCAGGACCAAGACTCACTTGAAAACTTTTCAGACAGTATGGCTCGACTTAAAGGTAGTGTCTCCATCTGCACTACTTGTTTTAATGTTTCAGAAACAAACCCCTGCGCCATTTGCCTAAGCAGTCAGCGTAATAGATCACTGGTGTGTGTGGTGGCCAAGCCTCAAGATTTGGCCGCAGTGGAGCGTACGAGTGAGTATAATGGCCGTTATCATGTCCTTGGCGGGCTGATTGACCCCCTACGAGGTATTACCCCTGAGCAGCTCACGGTTAATGCGCTGTTGGCACGGTTGCAAGATAACAGTATCACTGAAATTATTTTGGCGCTTTCTTCAGATATGCCCGGTGAAACCACGGTGATGTATTTGACACGACTACTTAAACCGCGTAAGGTACGCATTACTCGACTGGCACAAGGTCTTCCGAGTGGTAGCGACCTTGAGTACGCTGATGAAATAACCTTGAGCTCCGCACTCAAGGGACGACGAGAAGTGTAAACCGCAATACAACATCAAGGAGTGATGTCATGTTCATTCAAGGGTTTGGGTCAGGACTGATTGACCCACACTATGCAGCTACTACAAGTAATGCTATCGCGTATCAAGCTGGTGCGCAATCAGTAGCTCTACCAATTCCGGTGATCCATGAACCTACCCAATTAACCCTTGCCCCATTTCGTATTCCCGCGTGGGTACCCGCATTTTTTGCGGATTCTATGGTCCATCCCACTCCAGCCTGTGAAATGGGCGGCAATGCCACGGACAATCGCGGCCAGCGAGAAAAAGCCATTGCGGTTTATGTGGAGATGCAAGCAGTGTTAGCTAAAATCAAAGAGCGGTAGCCCCAGGCTACCGCTCATTTCTTAATGTTTATATTATCAACAAGGACGGCAATCTAGATTTTTTCGATCTTAACTTGGGTATATGGCTGTCTATGCCCAACGTTGCGTTTATAGCGCACTTTAGACTTGTATTTCACCACTAGGATTTTATCCGCTCGATCCTGTTTAACAATCGTTGCTTCCACTTTGGTTTTCAGTACTGGCGTGCCAACCTCAACCTTGCTACCTTTGTCATCGGTGAGTAGCAGTGTGTCAAATGAAACAGCATCCCCTGCTACGCCGGGGATTTTTTCAATTTTAACTAAGTCGCCCTCTTTGACGAGGTACTGCTTTCCGCCAGTTTTGATAATTGCGAGATTCATAACGAAGGTATTGTATCTAGTTTTTTAATAAAAGTCAAGACTGGGCCCAAACGCACATGGCTTGGTTTACGTACCTTGCTTGGTTTGCTTTTTATTCGTTTTTTTACCTTATTTTAGAGCAATTTTGATACATAAAATTCAACCGGGGCAAACTCGTCAGTTAGAATTCTTGTGGCTTCATCAATAGCAATCGGTGTCTCCCACAGCTGATTGATGAGCAGTTGTTGCTCGGTGCTGGCCAGTGTCAGGAGAGTAGCCTTAGTGAGCTCCGGTTTCTTGGTGGCTACGAGGATGATATTCTGTGCTTTGCCAGCATCTTCAACGGCGTGATAGTAAGTCGTAAAGGCGTAGATTGTTGGAAATACTTGATCCAGGGTTTTGTACTGGGCTTTAAAAAATGTTGCTTTTTCACCGTCAAACGCGGAAATGATGTTGAATATAAGTACCCCATCATCAGCAAGCGCATCGTACATCAGCTGTACCGACTCAATGGTGGTGAGTTGAAATGGAATTGAAAAGTATGACCCAAATGCATCGCCGTAAATCACGTCATATTTTTCTTTATTAGTATTGAGAAAAATCCTGGCGTCAGCGTGCTCAATCGTCAGTCGCGGATTGTCTTTGAGTTGAAAGTACTTTTTTGCAACCTCCGTTACTGCTGGGTCAATCTCCACTACTGTTATTTCAGCGTTAGGGTGGCGTTTTAAAAGATTCACCGGTCCAGCGTATGCTCCGCCGCCAAGTACCAATGCCTTTTTTATTTCTGGCTGGAATAGTGTGTCCAGTTGGTATAATTTTAAGTAATCAGAAAAAATGTCATCGGAGTTTTTATCAATGATAGTATGGAATTCTGTTGAGAGCATGAGCGTCCGTAACTCTTGTTTGGTTTCTGGATGGACAAAGTCAATAACACGAATGTGGTTATACTCACTGTCAGCCTCATAGACATATGGCGATGGAATAAGGATACTCAAGAACCAAGCAGCTCCTACCAGTACTAATGCTGCGATTTTTAGTACGCGAAATTTCCCGATGAGTGAAGTAAGTATAAGCACGATACTCAACCCATACAGGATTTGGCTAGTGCTAAACGTTGGGATGAGGTAGAACCCGGCCAGAAACGTACCAAAGATACTGCCCACCGTTGATAGCGCGTACATGCTTCCGGCCACGCCGCCGGACTGTTCAACCGTGTTTGTTTTAAGGCGAATGGCATACGGTGAAACCATGCCCATAATAGTACTTGGCACTACAAAAAGGGCAATGGTTGAAACAACCGAGCCAATTTTAACACCTAGTAGTGCTGAAGTGCTCAACACTGGGTCTTTAATCAATGGGATAAGAAGAATCCCTAGCCCGCCGCCAAGCAGTACGTTGCTTAAAAATGATATCCTAGGATTATGAGCCGAAGCGCGTCCGCCAAGCAGATAGCCAATACTCAAGGCTCCCAAAATAATACCAATCAAGGACGACCAAATAAAAATCGAGGTGCCGAGGTATGGTGCCGCGATTCGTGAACCGATGAGCTCAAGCACCATCACCACTGATCCAGAGATAAAGACGATAATTTCCAAAGGGCCCAGGCGAAGTTTATTTTTCATAGTGTTATATAAAAACTACAAGTTGAATGTTACCATATCACCAACGGAAATACCATGCTTTTTGATAAAACCGGCATTAAGTTCCAGCACATAATTTACGGGTATTGGGGAAGAAAATCGTGGAATGTCTTCGGTAGTGGGTAGAGGAATATTTTTTTGGAGTCCAACCACGGTTTGATCGCTGATCCATACTACATCAAGCGGAAAATGCATGTTATACATCCAAAAATTTTGGATGCTTTTTTCTGGAAAAACAAATAACATACCAGTATTGTCAGCCAAGCTTTCGCGGTCAGACAGCCCTTGGCGCTGCAAGGCAGGCGTGTCGGCAATGTCAAGTAGTATGGTGTGATTATTGATACTCAGCGATGATTCCGCGATAGGTATAGTGGCGTTGTTGTTCTGCGGGCGCTGTTGTTGGAAAAAAAGCCCCAAAAAGACCACTAACATTACTACCACTAACAATCCCAGTCCCCAGTTGCTATTTTTTGTTTGCAGTTTCATGTTTTATTTTGTACGCCACCACCAATATGATGGCAAGTATAACCATCACCAGTGACAGTACGCCCAGCGCCATCAGTTTTCCTTTTGAGGGCAAAAAAATTGAGGTCAATCCGAACGTTGCCGTCATAAGGTAGAGAAAAGAGACCGCTTGACGATGAGATAACCCAATATCCAGTAATCTGAAATGTAAATGTTTGTCGTCGCCGTGGACTGGTGATCTACCTTCAAATAGTCTTCGTGCAATCACCCACAGTACATCAAGGATTGGAATACCCATAATGAGCAGTGCGGTGGCGATTTTTGAACCGGAAATAATGGACAGTACTCCAAGCATAAAACCACACCAGACACTCCCTCCCTCCCCAAGAAAAATTTTGGCTGGGTGCCAATTGAATA
>JAHFHR010000030.1:0-4091 GCA_023246815.1 bacterium
TGTTTTTTCCGAACGGTATTCTTGGAAAAATCCCAGTCCGGTATTAATGAGCAAGAAACCGAGAATCATTACCGTATTAATGTGCTCACCCAGAAATATAGTTATCATCATCGCCCCCAGTAGGAGATAAATGAAGGCTGAGCGGAATTGTCTTAAAAAAATATGCCAGGCACTAACTTCTTTGAGCGTTAGACTGTTGAGGCCATAGGTTGCTCGCCTTTCGCTGATTGTTTCTGTGTCCAATCCTTTACTGGGGTTGACTCCAAATTTTTTTGCCACTTCGTCGACTGATTTCACGGCATAGTCAAAAATCTGCGTATTTTTTGGATGATTTTTAGCTTGATGAGTATCTTGCATACCTTATGTATTGTATCACAAAACCGTTCACCTGAGGCGAGCGGTTTTATTTTTTGAAAATGGATGGCGGGTGTGGCCAGCCTATGTCTTTTTGAATAAGCTATCAAAAAGGTTTACTAAATAAAAAAAATAACTTCGACGAGCGTCGGAGTTATTTTTATTGTCATGGTTAGAGCAGTGCCAAGCGGGAGCGAAGGGGCTCGAACCCTCGACCTCTTCCGTGACAGGGAAGCGCTCTAACCAACTGAGCTACGCCCCCGCTCGACACTACTCCATTTAATTTTGAAGGCACCTGAGCCTCCCGTTAGGGGAGTTTTATTTTTTAATCTCTTCCACAAATTTTCCAAACGCCTGCGGTGCAGTGCGTGCCAATGCGGCTAACACTTTGCGATCGGTTTGAATATTTTTTTTCTTGAGCAGATCGGCAAACTTAGAGTAGGGTAGACCATGCTCGCGAACTGCGGCGTTGACTTGCACCAACCAGGTGCTGCGATTATCACGTTTTTTCTGTTTGCGGCCTTTGTAGGCGTGCGCTCCGGCTTTGGTTGCTGCTGTACTGGCCAATCGTACTAAATTTTTACGACCCCACTTAAAACCCTTGGTCTGCGCTAGTAAGCGTTTTCGTCTGGCAACGTGGGTTGTTCCTCGTTTTACTCGTGGCATAAATTTAACAATTAACTTTTAACCCTATGCGTAGGGGAGTTGGTGTCGGACGTTTTTGGCATCAACGCTGGCAATCTGTTGGTTGCTGCGCTTGTTGCGACCGACCTTGCCGCTTTCACGAGCATTGAAGTGATTCTGTCCGGAAGTTTTGGTAATAAGCTTTTTATTTTTTGTAACCTTTATTTTTTTTGCGGTTGATTTGTGGGTTTTCAGTTTCATAATATGTTGAAAATAAAAAACAGCGGTGGCTGTGTTGCCAATGTAATTATTTTTTCTTGGCAATGAGTGTTGAAACTTTGCCACCCATGATCGTCGTGGGTTGCTCGCTTATAGTTTCAACGGTTTGATTTATTTTTTCAATAAAGCCCTTAACGATGGTATACGCCAAATCTTTATGAGCCTTTTCTCGTCCGCGCAGATTCATTTCAATCCGCACCTTATCATCATCTTCCAGGAATTTAACGGCTTGCTTGATGCGGATATTCTTGTCGCCCTCGCCAATGCGCAGCGATAAACGGATACCTTTGATTTCTATTTTTTTCTGTTTAGCACGTTCTTGTCGTTTGGCTTTTTCTTCTTGATACCGCAACTTACTATAATCAACGATTTTTACCACCGGCGGGTTGGCGAGCGGGGAGACCTCGATTAGATCAAGTCCGCGCTCCAGCGCCATTTCCAGTGCGCGTGCGGTTGCAATGACACCGTGATTTTGTCCGGTCTCGTCAATCAGTCGAACTTGTTCTGAACGAATGCGATCGTTGGTTCGGTAACGATTGTTTTGCGTTGGTGGTTTTTTGTACGCTGGTTTTCTTCGGGAGATTCTCATTGATTAATGTTGGTGGAGATGAGGGGATTTGCACCCCTGTCTAGAAAGTGATGCGCCATGACTTTATACAAGTATTGGTAGCTTTAGGTCTTGGTCGGTACGTATGTAGCTACCAAAATCGTACCAACCCAGTCTCGGAAATTTCAATACAAGTGTGAGACAAGCTCGTATCTACACCTCTGATATGACACCGGTGATCGGACTAGAGGTGTCATCCGGACCGATGGCGTGTGGGTTTTAGGCCAACGCGGGTGCAAGGGCTGGAACGCTAAAAGCATTCTTTACCCGTGCGACAAATGATTTTGCATTTGTATGATGGAAACTTGAGATTCACGAGCTAAGTATCCAATGCTCGACTTGAGTCGTTGGTGTATCAGACTTCTATCGATTTTAAACATCCCCTTATTTTTGTCTCAGTCGACGCCTGAGTTCACGGTCAGTATCACGTCGTCGTATGACCTCACGCTTGTCTTTTTGGCTTTTTCCTTTAACTAAGCCAAGTTTGAGTTTAATGAGACTTCCTCTAGTATATACAGAAATAGGCAGCATTGTCAACCCTTTTTCCTTCTCCTTGCCGCGCAGGTAGTCAATTTCTTTTTTGTGCAAAATGAGCTTTCGCCGGCGGGTTGGGTCGTAGTTGGTCTGTATTGCTGCCGCAGGCTTATAGGCACTGATGTGAGCGTTCATTAGCCAGGTCTCACTGTTGCCATCAATAGTAATGTAGCTGCCCTTAAGGTTGATGCGGCCAGCTTTAACGGATTTTACCTCAGGTCCTGACAGCACCACGCCCGCTTCAATCTCTTCAATGACGGTATGGCCATGTAGGGCGATTTTATTAATAGCAATACTTGGCATAGCTTCTGTATACTACCTGATTTTTTTTGACGCCGCAAGGCTAATTTAGTATAATTAACTAGTTTACTGCCTATCTTACGGTAGGTATGCGCTTATTAAATCTTCTCGTGGAAAATAAAAACGTTACTATCAACATTTCCACCGGCACTATTATAAAGGTGTTGGGTATCTTGTTGTTGCTGCTGTTTGCGTATATCATTCGCGACATCTTGGTGATGATCGTGATCTCGCTCATTTTTGCCTCACTGATTGAACCATCAGTAAATTTTATGGAAGGCAAAAAGATTCCTCGAAGCTTGGGGGTCATTTCTATTTATGTGGTACTCATCCTTTTTTTTGGGCTGACGCTAAAATTACTTATCCCGCCAATTATTGATCAGATAGCACTGTTGACTCTGAATTTTCCGACACTGTGGGATCGCATTGTAGAAAATTTACAAAGTGTGCAGCAGTTTTCCGAGGAGCGGGGATTGGTTAATAGCATTCAAAGCAGCCTGGAAACGTTTCAGCAAGGCTTGACGCAAGCCGCTTCGGGAGTGTATGGCTTTGTTATCGCCCTGTTTCAAAATATCGTTAACTTCATTCTGGTTTTAGTGCTGACTTTCTTTTTGGTGGTAGAAAAAAATGCGGTTCATAAATTATTCACCGCGGTTGCGCCGGCTCACTATCATGACTACCTTATCAACCTGTTTCATGAGATTCAGCGAAAGATTGGCGACTGGGCGCGCGGCCAGTTGATCCTGGGGCTGATTATCAGTTTTTTGACGTTTGGCGCGCTGATTTTTTTCTTACCCAAGTACGCGCTGGTGCTGGCCATCGTGGCCGGCGTTACTGAGCTCATTCCCTATATCGGACCGATTCTCGGTGCTATTCCGGCCGTCTTTTTAGGGTTTACCACCCCTGAATTTTCAGTCAGCCGCGGTGTGGCGGTGTTGATTGTTTTTTTGGTGATTCAGCAACTTGAGAATAATTGGTTGGTGCCAAAGGTGATGCAAAAAACGGTTGGGTTAAATCCAATCGTGGTGATTATCGTGATGTTGGTCGGCGCGCGACTGGCGGGTATTATTGGTTTGGTTTTGGCAATTCCGATCACCACTGCTGTTGGTGTGGTCATCAAAGATTTTATGGGCAACTCCGGATTTCCGCAACTTAAGCAGCGGCTTGACCACGGGCAGTCGACGCCGACTGACGAAGCGCGCTAGCCAAGCTTTCTTTTTTGTTATAGTATTACTACATCATTATTTAATAAGGGGAATGTCCCCACACCTAAAGGAGGCACTATGGCATATCCAGTACCAAACAAACCAATGATGCGTCCACCATTGACTTCCGGCACTTCGTTAAAGCCAGCAACTGGCGGTAGCGGAGCCTGGATAAAAGGACTGGTGAC
>JAHFHR010000030.1:4101-8641 GCA_023246815.1 bacterium
TTATTATTATCGGAGGCGGGGTCTACCTACTTGCGCGCTACACCGGACTGAGTCAGGGTGCGTCTGGGTTGACGGCTGAGTGGCAGGCGGTATTTTTAACAAACGGACAAGTTTATTTCGGTAAGGTGAGCAAGGTTACCGGTGATAACGTATACTTACGGGACATTTACTATTTACAAGTGGTTAATCAGCCACTGCAGGCTAGCCAGCAGGCAGGTGAGACAGCTGAACAGCCGGCGGCAGAGCCTGCCGAGCCTGAACAGCGCTTAACACTCATTAAGCTTGGCAATGAGCTTCATGGTCCGCGCGATGAGATGATTATCAACCGCGAACACGTTATTTTAATGGAAGATCTTAAGGACGATTCACGGGTAGTGCAAGCAATCAGCGACTATATTGCCAATCAATAAAGCTCGTATCGTTACGTACTACTCAAAAAGGTTCGCGTTTCGGCGAATCTTTTTGAGTTATCGCTTATTTTTTAGTATAATAAAGAGTGATTTAACAAAATACACATGAGCGAAAAGATTCCAAAATCGTTAGTATATGCACTTTTTTTCCTATTTGGGTTGACGCTGCCGATGGGGGTGCTTTTGGCGCGGACGGAAAGTTCCAATTACATCATTTTTGCCGATGTCATCAGCAGCGGTGGAGCTGCCACCTCAACATCTGATAGTTATAGTCTGGCTGACACCATTGGAGAGGCGATGATCCTATCAGCCACCTCAACATCAGCAAGCTATGGCATTAAAGCCGGTTTTCAAGAGCTTTATCCCGATCAGTTCTTAAGTTTTAGTATCTCTAATACGGCGATTAGCCTCGGCACGCTTTCCCGCACTCAAACCAAAACTAACAGCCATACCATGACGCTTGCTACTAATGCTACTAATGGTTTCTTAGTAACGGTATCAGGGTCAACACTTTCAAGCGGCGGTAATACTATTTCAGCAATTGGGTCATCGGCTGCCGCGGCGAGCATTGGCAATGAACAGTTTGGTATTAACCTGGTAGCGAACAGCACACCAAGCATCGGTGCTAACCCTAGTGGTACCGCACCGATTGGCTCAGCCGCTGCTCAGTACAATACCGCCAATTTTTTTGCATTCAATAGTGGCGCCACCGTTGCATCGTCAGCGGGCAATATTAATCAGACAATCTTTACCGTATCATATATTGCCAACATTGCTTCAGGCACAGAAGCCGGTACCTATGCTACGACGTTAACCTATAGTGCCACCGCAAATTTTTAAGCCAATGAAAAAACCGTTATTGGTCATTGTATTACTTGTTGTATCATTTTGGTACGCCGATGGCGTGACTGCGCTTACCGTTTTTTCGCCAATCGTGGAGATTACTGCGGCACCTGGCGAAGCACCACGGGGGATTGTTAAGGTATTTAACGAAAGTGACCAACCGGTTGAATTGCGCTCCGTCATTGAACAGTTCACTACCGATGATCAAAGTGGTTCACCGCGGTTTATCGCTTTGACGGAGAGCAACTCATTTCTTAAGTGGTTCAATCTTGATCAGGACGAGTTGGTGCTGCTGCCACGGCAGGTGGCGGTGATTCCGTTTACGGTGTCGGTACCGCCCAACGCTACTCCAGGCGGGTATTTTGCAGCCATTTTTTGGGAAATCGTGCCGGCTGCCGGTAGCGGTGACGTCAGTATCAGTGGCCGCGTTGGGACCTTGGTGTTCTTGGAAGTTAGCGGTGAAGTAGTGCGACAAGGAGTACTGGAATCATTTACTCGTACGCCGAGCAACGCTATCGTTAGTGGTTTTCCGGTTAGCTTCAGTGTTCTTTTCAACAATACTGGCACTATTCATCTCAAACCTTCTGGCAGTATTATTATTACTAACAGCTTTGGCCAGTCAGAGACACTCAGCGTCAACCCCGACGCTCGAAACGTGCTTCCCGACAGTAGTCGTCGGTTTGATGTGGTGTGGGGGCAGCCAGCCGCAACGGGGAATATATTAGAACGTTTTTGGCAAGGAGTGCGCGGTGAACTTTCATCGTTTCGTTTGGGACAGTACACCGTAACAGTGACGTTATACGGCGATGTCAGCAAGGCCATGCCGATGACTGCTACTCAAACATTTTGGTTTGTGCCAGTATATCTGAGCAGTATTGCTGGTGGTTTTATGCTCTGTGCGCTCTTTCTGATGGCACGGCGCCGCAATAAAAAAAGAAAAAATGTTTTACATGCACCATCGGGGAAGTAAATTGAATTTTTGGGTAGCATTTTTACTAAGCCTTTCACTCAGTAGTACTTTTTTTTATTTTTCAGCTGTCTATGTTCGCGCGATTAATGTTAGCGTAACTTCACAAGTATTCGTCGCTGACGATGGCGCTGACTGTAATAATGGTGTTGTTGAGCCGGGGGAGGCATGTGAAAATAATTTTGCCTGTAGCGCTGGGTTTACGTGTAATTTACAAACGTGTGCCTGTGAAGAGGTTATTGGTGGTGGAGATCCGCCAGATCCCATCTGTACCCCTACGGGCTGCAGTGGTCTTGTCTGGACAGGAGTATGCTTGAACGGTTTTGAGCAAGGGCAGGGAATCAATAATTGCAACAACATTTGTTTTAATACCCGGCCGTGCGGTTGTGGCAATGGGCTACCAGACAGTGGGGAGGAATGCGATGACGGCAATGTTAGCACTGCTGATCAGTGTGATACATTAGGCACGACGCCCCAGACGCACGGAGCGTGTACCGCTACTTTTTGCGGGGATGGCGCAGTTCAGAACTACCAGTTGCAGGTATCCATTGCTGCCGTGAGCCCTAACCGTCCTTCTAAACGTCCTCTGAGTCTACAGCGCATTCTCATTAATGCCTACCGTGGTACGCCTTTTATTTATAAAGATACTCGTGCTGAACGACATTTGTTATTTTTAGAGATACTTGCCTTTATCAATAATTCTCCAGTGGCACCGAGTAGTCCTACCCCAACGAGTCAGTCGCAATCGCAAGTAGTTGTTACACCAGCTCCTGCTCAGGTACAAGCTCCCTCCACGCCGACAATTCCGAGTCAAACCTTTTCTCAGCCCCAACCAGTATCATCACCCAGTCAGCAACAAAACCTAACAGCGCCACCCTCCGGCCCTGGATTTGAAGAGTGCGACGACGGTAATACCGCTGGTGGAGATGGTTGCTCATCAGTCTGCCAGATTGAAATTGGTTGCGGTGATGGGTCTTTAGATCCAGGAGAGCAGTGTGATGATAGTAATAGCGTTACTGGCGACGGGTGTGACGCAAACTGCACAGTTACCGCTTGCGGCAATGGCATTGTAAGCACGGCGACTGGCGAAGAGTGTGATGACAGTAATACTATATCTGGTGATGGCTGTTCAGCCGCCTGCATCTTTGAGGCGTGTGGTAATGGTGTGATTGAATTTGGAGAGGTGTGTGATGATGGTAATAGTAGTAGTGCTGATGCTTGTGATACGAACGGAATTAATCCCGGCGGCAGCGGTCGATGTACGTTGACTTTTTGTGGGGATGCTACTGTGCAGCCAACTAACGGGCAGGGGAATCTCGAACAGTGTGACGATGGTAACACGGTATCTGGTGATGGCTGTTCGTCTATCTGCTTAAATGAATCAGTTTGTAACAACGGCACCGTTGAAGCTGGTGAAGAGTGCGACCCACCTGGTCTTGGCTGCTCAAGTTCATGTCAGTTTGAATTGGCAATCCTTACGTTTGGTGTGAGCGGTATTACCCAAGACACCGCCACGATCAGCTGGACCACCAATTTGACTAGCACCTCGGTACTTGAATGGGAGGAAGATGGTGGTGGCGTAACTGGTTCAGTGACCCTATCAACGCCGACCGCCAGTTATGTCTATGTCATTGGTAACCTTACTGCAGGGACTCGCTATCACTATACGATTACCGCTACGCGCGTTGGTCCACCCGCTGATCAAGATGTTCGTACGGGCACATTTGTCACGATATTTATTAACCAGTGCGGCGACGGTATTTGTACCGGGGATGAAACGTTCCAGAGCTGCCCGGCTGATTGCGTGGATATTTGTACACCGAACTGGTCGGTGACTGAATGGGGGGCATGTGTTGATGGTATCCAGACCCGCGAGTATACTGATCTCAACAATTGTCCCTACCCCCTTGATCCACCACCAGATCAGAAATGTTGTGCTGTCGGGTGCACGACAGTCTGCGGTATTTGTCAAAAATTAAATGTTGCGACGCAGAGTTGTGATCCAATTTTCCCGTGTTGCGGTGATCGCATCTGCGAAGGATCCGAAAACGTTTCAAGCTGTACCGTTGATTGCGGTATTCCACCGACGGTTACTATCGCACTAACGCGTTGCCTTGACGGCCTTGATAATGACGATGATGGGTTGGTTGATTACCCGGCTGATCCCGGTTGCTCAAGCCCCAGTGATACTAGCGAGCTCGACGTCATCGAAGTACTGACAATTATTTTCGATAATCCGATTGCTGAGCAAGTCAACCGTTTTGCTGCTCCGTTGGCAATCATTGCGATGGCCATAAGCACGTTTGCCAGTTTTTCATTT
>JAHFHR010000031.1:0-7028 GCA_023246815.1 bacterium
ATCATCAGTCGCGTCGTACACGCGCAGGGGCTGGTCGTCGCTTTTTTACCGTTGTTAATTATTTTTATTTTTGCTGGTGTCAGCGCCATTGTCTGGTATCGGTTTGGGATGATTATTGGTGCACGGTTGAAAAAGCGGGCGGTTACCAACGCGGCGCTCATTGTGCTTATTTCATACCTACCGATGGTGGCATTGATGATATTATTTTCTGGGATTTTGAATATCGTCGGCGCGTTTGAGCATGAACCAATTGTCTTTTTATTTTTGGCGTTCATGCTAATGTCAGTGTACGGCGCTGTCTTTGAGCTCATCGTCGTTTCTTTTGGCATGATGACTCGTCGTCGTTAGACCTCCGTGCGCTCATGCTCCTACTCTCCGGTAAAGTAAAAAATGGAAAAAAACGTGGTTCACGACTTGGCTTCCCAACCATCAATATCCCTGTTTCCCGCTCAGTCAAAAAAGATCAGTGGGGGATCTATTTTTCTTTGGTTAAACTTGATGGCAAGATTTATCCGGGAGCAACGCACCTTGGCCCGCCACGGATGTTTCATCTGACGCCGACCTGCGAAACGTATTTACTGACACGTCAGGGTAACCTTTATGGCAAGCAAGTAGAAAAACGATTGTTATTTAAGTTTCGCGACATTGAAGAGTTTTCTTCAGTCAAGGCATTGCGCCGACAGATTGGCAAAGATATTGCGGCGGCCAAGCGATTTTTTGGGTTATAATGATACAAAATTAACTATTAGACATTGATTCGGAATTGCAACGTACTTGTCTTATGAAAAAATTCTTATCATTTCAAAATACTGCTCCTTTGTTGATTATGTTTGCCGCCGTGCTGTGGGCCTTTGATGGTATTATCTTGCGGCCGACATTGTATACTTTGCCGGTAGCGTTGGTGGTTTTTATTGAGCACCTCTTGGGATTTTTAGTGGTGTTGCTGTTGGTCGGTCCGGAGTTGAAAAATATTCGTAAACTATCATTCGCCGACTGGGGCGCGTTTGGTTGGGTAGCATTGTTCGGCGGCGCCTTGGGTACCATGTTTATCACCAAAGCCCTATTTTTTGTGGGTTTTGTTAATTTATCAATTGTGGTTTTGATACAGAAACTGCAACCGGTTTTTGCGCTACTGATGGCTTGGTTAGTGCTGCGCGAGCGGCTACCCAAACGATTTTGGCTGTGGGCACTGTTGGGTATTGTGGCCGCGTATTTTGTCACCTTTGCCCAGCTGGTGCCGAATTTTGGTACCGGCGACAAGACCACGTTCGCCGCATTGCTGGCCCTTGGCGCCGCCTTTTCTTGGGGGTCATCAACCGTGTTTGGCAAGCGGGCGCTTGAACAGGTGTCGTATCAGCTTGGGACCTTGATCCGATTTGGACTGACTGCGGTCATCATGCTGGCGCTGGTCGGCATTAACAATGAATTTTCACAGTTGGCGAGTGTTACCAGTGCTCAGTGGCAGACCTTTGCTTTGATTGTCATTACTTCAGGCGCAGCCGCGATGCTGATTTATTACTACGGACTGAAACGCGTCAAAGCGTCAGAGTCAACCATGTATGAGTTGGCATTCCCACTTTCCGCTATTGTTTTAGAGATGCTTGTCCATCAGAAATTTCTCAGCTGGACGCAATGGCTTGGAGCGGCGGTATTGCTTTTTGCGATGTACAAGATCTCAACACTGAAGCATTAATTTTTTTGAAAAAAAATAAGCGCAGGATGTCGTGTCTTACGACATGCCTGCGCTTTTTTAGTGTTTGGTGGAGAGCGAGATTACGCCCTCGAGGTTTCGGGTGTCTGTGGCACGGACGTGTGTCCGTTTCCACTCGGAGCGGTTTTGGGGCGCCGTCGCAGGATGTGTACCAGCTGTTCGGTGCTCATCGCGGTGGTACCGCTTGCCGCTCGTACCGTTTCCGGCACCAGCGCGGTGTCGACTTCTTCGTCGATACTGACTTCGACGCTGAAGATTCCGTCGGACCCGTCTTCTCGTGATGCCGAATTGATGTTGACGACCTGCAGTTCCTGCTTGTTGAGCGCGAGTCGCAACTCATGGACGGCAAGACTCCAGATCTGCTGTCCGGCGTCGCTGTTCTGTTCGGCTGCTGTCTGCGTCGACCGAATTTTCTTGTCGACAGCCTCGAGCAGGTCGCGAACCTTCCGCTCTTTGCTGATCAGCAATTGCACCTGACTCAGCATGGGTTCTGGCAGTTCGCGTGGAACGAGGTTGAGGCCTTCGATCTGAGACCTCGACCCTTCTGAGTAGAGATTCAGACCTGTTCGACCCATTGCTTCTGGGCCGTACGCGGCACCCAGGGTTGCCTGAGTGGTGCTTTCGTAGGCCGAAAATGTTTCTTCCAGCCCAGCACGCTCTTTGTCGAGAACGCTCAATGCCTCGGTATGCCGCACGTTGTCAACAATGACCGTGCGTCTCAGTTCCAGCAGATCACGGACCGCTTTCGGGCAATGCTCGAAGGGAACGTGGACGCATACGGTGCCCTGTCGTCGCACCAGGGCTGTTTCTTTGCTGATCGATGACAACACGAATTTGGTATTGTCGAATTTCGGGTGGTTCTTGGCGAACCATTCGATCGGATCGTCCACCGATCCGTATTGGGTGCCCGTCGATCCGTCAAAGGCGCTTCTGAGAGCCCCCATCAGAGCCTCTCGTGGGATGTTTCCCGGAAGTGGACCAATGACAATACGACCTAGTTTCGCTGCATTCATGCGCGCTCCTCCTTGGTAGCCTTTACGGCTCCAGTCTTTCCCCTCCGCACCATGCTTTGGGGTGTTGCACTGTCATTGCGCGATAACGCACGACGACAATGAATGCTAATATATTTTATAAATTTTGTCAAGAGCTATTATACAAGGTACAAGGGAATATGGTATAATAATGACTACTTTTAGCTAGGTTTTACCTTATTACATGCTTGAAGAGTCACAAGAATCAAAAGCCAAAAAGATTTTAATCGTTGAAGACGATAAATTTTTGGCTAAAATGTTAGGGCGGATGCTTGAAGCACACCGCTACGACGTGGTGTACGCTGCCACCGGCAAAGAGGCTATTATGAAAGCCTCAGTCGAAGACGTAAAGCTCATTTTACTTGATATCATGTTACCCGACATTGACGGCTTTGATGTGCTGGAAACTATCAAGGGAAGCGTCCAAACCGCTAAAATTCCCGTGATTGTGCTGTCTAATCTCGGCCAACCTGAAGACATGCAGCAAGGTAAGGCACTTGGTGCCATTGACCATCTGGTCAAAAGTGATTTGAGTCTTGATGAAGTGGTTGCTAAAGTACGTAAGCGTCTGCCCCCACTATAAAACCTAAAACAAAATTATGAAACAAATTTCAAACGAAAAGTTGAAATTACTGGTTGAACAACTTGAGGTCGTGCCCAAAGAACGGCTTGATGCCGCCTATGCCGTTGCTGAGAAAAATAAACGTCCACTGTCCGACGTACTGATCGAGAGTGACCTTATCTCCGATGATCATCTCGGGCATATTATTTCTAAAGAACTTGGTTTTGAGTTTGTTGACCTTGACAAAGTAGCTATTGATAAAGAAGTATTGGCCATCGTGCCGAAAGTGATGGCTCAGAAGCAAAAAGTGATTGTCTTTGACCGAAACGAGAAAGAGGGGATTAAGGTAGCGATGGTTAATCCCGGCAATCTGGCCATTATTAATTTGATTGAAAAGAAAACCGGTCAGCCGGTGCAGGTATACTACACCACCCCTGACAACATTATCAGCTCGTTACGGCATTATCAGAAAGGGCTGCAAAGTGAATTTACTGAAATTATTCAGGAAAATGTTTCGCAGGCCAAGCAGGGAGGTGCTAAGGCCGAAGACGCGCCGATTATCAAAATTGTTGATACTATTATTGAGTACGCCTTTGAGAATAAATCTTCAGATATTCACATTGAACCAGCTGAGGAAAAAACACTAATCCGTTTTCGTATTGATGGTATCTTGCATGACATTATTGATGTGCCCGCAGCAATGCACGATCAGATTATTACGCGTATTAAAATCATGTCAAAACTCAGAACTGATGAGCACCGCAGCGCTCAAGATGGTAAGCTCCGCGCCCGGGTCCATAAAGAAAAATTGGATTTGCGTGTTTCTATTATTCCGATTGTTGAAGGAGAGAAAGTGGTGCTCCGGTTGCTGTCTGACCACAATCGTCAGATGAGCCTTGAAGATTTAGGAATGAGCGCTCCGGACTTAATGAAGGTAAAGCAGGAATACAATAAGCCGTGGGGGATGATTGTCGCGACCGGTCCGACTGGCGCCGGTAAATCAACCACGCTCTATGCTATCATCAAAGTGCTCAATAAGCGTGAGGTTAATATTTCAACTATTGAAGACCCGGTTGAGTATGATATGGACAATGTCAATCAGATTCAGGTGAATGCAAAAACCAACTTAACGTTCGCCAATGGTCTGCGGTCAATTTTGCGTCAAGATCCGGACATTATTATGGTTGGCGAAATTCGTGATGAGGAAACTGCTGACATCGCGGTCAACGCTTCAATGACCGGTCATTTAGTACTGACTTCGCTCCACACCAATGACGCGCCAACAGCTCTACCCCGATTTTTAGAAATGAGTCTTGAACCTTTCTTGATCGCCTCAACCGTTAACTTGGTGATGGCTCAGCGATTGGTACGTAAAAATTGCGACCAGTGTGTGGCCAGTTTTCAAGTCACCAAAGATGAGCTTAAACAAAAATTTTCAGCACCGATAATTGACAAACATTTTACCGATGACAAACAAAGCATCCGTATTTACCACGGTAAAGGCTGCCCGTTGTGCAGTAATACTGGGTACCGTGGTCGACTGGCTATTTTTGAAGTGATGCCCGTTACCGAACCGCTGCGTGCGCTGATTATGCGTCGAGCCAATGCCGATGAAATTCGCAATCAGGCGATGAAGGAGGGTATGACCACGATGATTGAAGATGGTATTAATAAAGTACTCGCCGGTGTCACCACCCTTGAAGAGGTGCTGCGTGCGACCCGCGCCTAAGTATGCGATTTTCCTACGTTGTTTTTGATAAAGCAAATAAAATAAAGAAGGGCATCATTGAAGCGTCCAACCTAAAACAGGCGACGCAGTTGCTATTAGATAACGGTTGGTTTGTCAGAAAAATCACTCCTCGGGGAGCCCATTTTGGATTCGGGGAAATCAGCATCGGTGGAGTCAGCACGGTTGAGAAAACACTTTTTGTGAAGCATCTGTCAACGATGATCAAGTCCGGTATTAGTATTAATGAGGCGTTGGAAGTGGTCAGCCAGCAGACATCATCAAAAAAATTTCAAAAGATTTTACTGAGCATTTTAGAGAGTGTGCAAACTGGGCAGACGTTGGCAAAGTCATTGTCTAAATTCTCAAAACAGTTTGATCCTCTATTTATCAACATTATTCGCGTCGGCGAAGAGAGCGGTACGCTTGAGGCCAATCTTGAGTATTTGGCCGGTGAAATGGAGGAGCGTCTTGAACTACAGCGCAATATCAAGGCCGCGGCGTTTTATCCGTCACTGGTGTTGATTGCGACATTTGGTCTTGGGTTAGTACTGTCATACTTTGTGCTACCCAATATATCTCGATTATTCCAGACACTGAGTTTTGAGTTGCCGCTGAGTACCAAGATACTGTTGTGGTTTGCTGAGGTGATGGAAGCGGCTGGTTTGTGGATTATTCTTGGGTTTATCGTTTTTATATTTTTAATGCGCTTTGTGACCAAGCTCAAAGCGGTTCAGCCGGCGTGGCACTGGTTGCTGATTAAAACACCGATCATCGGTCGACTGATCATCCACTATAATTTAGTGTTGATTAACCGCACCATGAACATTTTGCTCAAAAGCGGTTTGACTATTGATCGTTCAATCGAGATTACCATTGATACCACTGCCAACATGGTCTACAAAAAGCGACTCCAGTTGGCACTCCCACAGGTGCGGCGCGGTACACAGCTGTCGCAGGCGCTCGCGAGTATGAAACAGTCGCGCCATAAACCACTTTTTTCATTGCTGGTAACCAAAATGATCAGTGTCGGTGAAAAAAGCGGTCGTTTAGAAGAATCGTTTGACTATATTGCAGAGTATTATGAAAAGGAAGTTACTGCTTCCACTAAAAATTTGACCACGGTGCTTGAGCCGGTACTCTTAATTGGCGTTGGGCTAGCCGTTGGTTTTATTGCGATTTCTATTATCATGCCAATCTACCAAGTTACTGGACGGTTTAATACACCAAGCTAACAGCTCGACATGCGAGGGTTTACGCTTATTGAACTTATTATTGTCCTTGCCATTATTGCTGTTCTTGGTGCATTGAGTATCCCCTTTATTCAATCATTTCAGGCCACCAGTAGTTTGCAGACGAACGCAGACGATATCCGGCAAACATTTCGTCGAGCACAACAGCTGGCAGTTTCTGGCGCACATAGTGATGCGTGGGGAGTCTATGTTGATGTCGTCGGTAATAGCATTACGTTATTCAAGGGCAGTTCATATGCCTCACGCGATACGATTTTTGATCTCACTACTACATTCTCAGATGCTTTTTCGTTATCAAATAATTTCAGCGATGAAGTAATTTTTTCTCAGTTTTCCGGCACGCCACAGCAGTTTGGGACCGCTACTATTACTGATTCATTCACCAACAGCGCTGTCGGGGTGCAACTACGCACCAATGGGATTATTGAATTCAATCAATGAGTAAATCATCATTACGGGGATTTAGTTTGATAGAGGTAATTTTGACGGTAGCCCTGTTTGGTCTTTTTGCAACCGCGTTGATTGGTCTGCTAGTGATTTCATACAACAGTAGCATCCAGGCGCAACAAAAAGACGTAGCTACATTTTATGCTCAAGAGTCGATTGACGCGGTTCACTCAATTCGTCGTCAGAGTTGGAATTTGTTGGTCAACGGGACGTATGGTTTAGACAAGACCAGCGGCTACTGGGAATTTTCTGGATCGTCAGATGTACTTGATGACCGCTATACGCGAAGTGTTACCAT
>JAHFHR010000031.1:7128-8484 GCA_023246815.1 bacterium
GTCGTCAGAGTTGGAATTTGTTGGTCAACGGGACGTATGGTTTAGACAAGACCAGCGGCTACTGGGAATTTTCTGGATCGTCAGATGTACTTGATGACCGCTATACGCGAAGTGTTACCATCGCCGACGTCTGTCGTGATGGGTTGGGCGATATTGTTGATTGTGGAGTACCAGGAGCGATTATTGATCTGCGTACCAAGAAAGCTACTGCCACGATTAGTTACAATGCCGTTTCTCTGCTGGTTAATCAATTAACTTTAGAAACCTACCTGACGACGTGGCAGGGAAGCGATTGGACACAGACTGATTGGGCTGGCGGCCCTGGCCAAACCGTGTGGGCTAATGCCACTTCGTATGAAAGTGATGATGGGAATATGGATGTCGCTACTGCCGGCTCATTACTCCTAGCCAGTGGCGGCGGTGGCGGTTGCGGTTCTATGGCATGGCCATTCACCACACCAACCGACTACACCTATACCCCTTCAGACATTGAAGTTACTAGTGGTGTCGCTCAGCTGGTTGATCAAGGTGGCGGTGGAGGAGATTCAGGTGGAACCGTGAATCCAGATTTTACCGCTGATGCTGCGAACTGGACCTATGCTGATTGGGAAGAATCTGGTAACCGCGTCACCGGTGCACGCCAAGCTGCTGGCGGAAACCCAGGTGGTTACGTCAATGTGTCAATCAATAAAGCAAAAAGTAGCAGTCTGTCAGGTCTTTGGCAGCAGTCCTTTACCACTACCGTTAGTAATCCTTCTACCGCAACAGTTGATCTTGATTGGATTGTCAGTCAGTACAGCGCTTCCTTCGTCAGTTCATTCCAACTCTATGTATTTGTTGATTCAGCGCCTGGCGCGCCAACCCTTGGTCAGCAGGTTTGGGCCAGTGGCCCAATTTCCGGTACTACCTCTTGGGCGAGTATTCCCTCAGTTGATATTACTTCTCGTCTTGGCGCCGCCGGTACGTACTATCTGAAAATAGCGGTTCGAGTAGTCACCACTGGTGGAGGTGGAGCGGCCAGTGGCACCAACATCGCCGGCTTTGATAATGTCCAGCTGTCATGGAGTGATGGTGGTGGAGGGCCGAGTTATCCAACGAATAGACCGAGTATTACCCCAACTGTTTCATTTACTGTTTCTGATTTAGATAATTGGAGCTCGTTGACCGAGGTCGCCACTAAAAATGGTGGTGAAATTTACTACCAATTGTCTGATGATGGGAGTGGTTGGAGTTATTGGACTGGTAGTAACTGGCAGCTGAGTGCTGGGTGCGGCGCTGGTGGCGTTGGCTGTAACACCGCTTCAGAAATTAACGCGAACATTACTCAATTTCCAACTAGTTCTCAAGAAATTTTAT
>JAHFHR010000092.1 GCA_023246815.1 bacterium
ATGAAACATGGGTACATGTGACACGTCACTTTGTCGTCGATAACATTTGGCAATGTTGATCATCCGAATCGGCAGCTGCGTGCGCTCCATTTCCCGAACTTGGCCATTTGAGGTATGCGGCGTCAGGACACGCTGACCCTTTTTGCCAACTGGCGCCTCATCAATAAAAAAAGTTTCCCATTCATCACGAGCTGGATGATCTTTGGGCATATTAAGAGATTCAAAGGCATACCAATCCCAATCTACTTCTGGGTAACGGCGGCGGACAAACCCAAGACGAGAAAAAATCGCGTCAATTTCTTCAATCGCTTGTGTCACCAGATGTAGGTGTCCCTCGGGTAATGCCGCTCCAGGTAAGGTCACATCAAGGGTAGTTGTTGCCGGTCCGCCCATCTTGGATTGGGCTTGAGCAAGTGCGCGTGCTGCTTCAACTTTAACCTCATTGGCCAACTGACCAATAATTTTGCGCTGTTCAATAGGCATATCTTTCAGCCCACGCAACACCGCAGTAAACTTGCCAGCTTTGCGTCCAAAATAATCAATCTCTAACTGCACCAATTGATCAGCGTTTTGCATACGATCAAGATCGGCTATAAACTGTGCTTTTAATTGTTCAATTTGCTCCTTCATAGTACGAGCCCTTGTGTTTGTTGAGTGAAATAAATAAAAATTCAAGTACCGTCAGCGTAAGGATAAATAGTACTACCGTCCACCATACTGCCAAGGTGAGGCTCTTAAGAAACAGCCAGCCGACTAAAAACATACTAAAAAAAATAGCGTGCCGAACCGACGTTCGCAGTCGAAACAGTAGCAATGTATTACGCAACAGTTTAGCCTTGACCCAATCGGAAATCAAAAAAATGCTGCCAGCCAGTGCTAAAAAGAGCGTCAGATAAAACATCATGAACCCAAGCGGTCCAAGATCAGTTGGGTTAAAGAAGTTAATCACTAAACCCCAGCTGACCCAAGTCAGCGCGGTACCTAAAAATACAAGCGTGGTGAAGAGACGCAAACTCATAAAACGTGACTAAATTATACCAGCATTCAGAACTCTGAGCAACTCAGACTGTGCAGCTAAAGACTCCGTAAATCTTGGAACCGACAGGTGCAATCTTCTGGCGTGAGCGGAAACTTGGTTGCCTTAATGTCAGCGATGGTTGTAATAATCCACGCCTTCAGATTTTCTAAATCTTTTTCTTTACCAACGAACGACCGTCGAATACCACCCTCTTCAAGATAGTAATAGGTCAGCTGTTCAACGGTTTCGCCGAGGTGCTGCTGGGCTGCCAACTGATAGATAAGTAGTTGCCGCTTATCATCAGCGTCAATACTCTCTTTGGGTTGTCCCGTTTTGTAATCAATAATTTCTACACCACTATTGAACTTATCAACACGGTCAATTTTGCCCACCACCGTGTAACGTTGCCCAGATGCAGCGTCATCGACATGTAAGCTAAACGGCGTTTCCAGATACTTTGGTACGGGTAAGGTTTTTTCATAGTCAGCATAAAACTCTTTGAACATTTTTTTTCCTTTTGTTTTGTAGTCATCGTGTTGCTGTCTATTATCGTACCAGTCATCAATCCAGCATTGTTCGTAGATAGTCAGCAGCTCATCAAAACTAACCTTTGGCTTTGGGGCATCATCTTTTTTCTTTTCTCCAAATAAATCTTGTTGGCCAACGTGACTCCGCTCACGCACCTGCATAAAAAACTGTTGTAACGTATTGTGCATGGTTGAGCCGAATGAAAAAATATTTTTTCCGCGTTGGGGAATGCGCAGTATATACTCAAGCCAATAGTGATAGGGACACTGTACAAAGGCGTTGAGCTGAGAAAAAGAAAAACGTTTTGGTACTAGGTGATTAAACTGTGCTGTTGGTGACGATATGGTACCACGAGCTGCGCGAATAAATTTACTCGCTGTGGCTTCGGTCGCCTTTTGATCAAGGCTCAGACCAAACTGAGCTAATTCCATTAAAAACGGCGACAGTTTCTTTTGGCGCTGCCCCCCGTAGTCAGCGGCGCTGGTGAAATATAAACCTTTCTTGGCGCGCGTCATCGCCACATACAACAACCGACGCTCTTCTTGCAGATGAGCATCGCCTTCAGGTAGCTGCTCTTTGATCAGCTGCTCAGGGATGGTGATTGGATCAGCACGGTTATCGGCCGGGAAACGACGATCAACCATGTTCACAATCCAAACATGGCTAAACTCCAAACCCTTAGCCGCATGCACGGTCATCACCTTAACGGCATCCGGACCCTCTTCCACATCTTGGGATAACGAGCCGGTCTCTCCTGCTTCTAGCTCAAGATTAAACTGTTCAAGAAAATTTTTAACCGATGGATCGTCAGTGGTTTTCTCAAAATCAGTAATGCGGCGATAAAACTGATTCAAATAGCTGGCCGCCTGTACTTCTTGGATACTTGAGGCTTTAGCTAATTCCTGAGCATAGCCAGTGTCATTAAGAAACGTTACCAGTACCTCACTGACGGATTTTTCATTAGCCAGCTGGGTGTGTTTTTTCACCAAATTTAAAAACGTCTGAATGCGCTGCTGCACTGCTTTCGGCTGTGCTGATAGCGCTTCCGGATGTTGAATCGTTGTGAAAAGTGAGTAACCCTTACGGCGTGCCCAATAGTTGAACTGA
>JAHFHR010000032.1 GCA_023246815.1 bacterium
ACACACCCTCAAGCGGTACTCCTGTTTTAATTTTGGTAGCATCCGTACGTTCAAGTTCTGAGGTATTTTTTGCCTGGGTAATATAGTGCTCAACCACCGACAAATTTGAGATTTGAGATTTGAGATTTGAGATTATTGGATGTTCCGGCGACAGCACCATAAATGTCGCGCCAAAAACAGTGTCCGGTCGGGTAGTAAAAATCTCAATGCGCTCTTTTTTTAATCCATCAACTGAAAAATAAATGTTGGCGCCATCACTACGCCCAATCCAGTTAAGTTGCTGTGCCTTTACGCGTTCCGGATAATCAACCGTTTCAAGATCATTAATTAAACGATCAGCGTAGTTGGTAATTTTAAGCATCCACTGTTTTTTTTCACGCTTTTCAACGACATGACCGCAGCGTTCACAATGACCATTCACCACTTCTTCATTGGCTAAACCAATTTTACAGCTCGGACACCAGTTAATCGCCATGGTGTCTTTATAGGCCAATCCCCGTTTCCAAAGTTGAATAAAAATCCACTGCGTCCATTTGTAGTACTCAGGATCAGTGGTGCGTACAACGCGATTCCAATCAAACGAAAACCCCAACGCTTTAAGCTGGTGAGTAAATGTCTCAATATTGTTCTTAGTGGTCTCGGTCGGGTGAATACCAGTCTTAATGGCGTAATTTTCTGACGGTAACCCAAAGGCGTCAAAACCAATTGGATACAGCACATTGAACCCCTGCATCCGGCGCTTGCGTGCCAGTATATCAAGAGCGGTATAACTACGCGGGTGCCCAACGTGCAGTCCTTCACCAGACGGATATGGAAATTCAATCAAACAGTAGTATTTGGGTTTTGATGACTTATCGCTAGCGGCAAAGAGATTCTTTTTCTCCCAATACGCCTGCCATTTGGATTCAATATCGTGATGACTGTATTTCATAGCTTACTAGCTTACTAGCTTACTAGCTTACTAGCTTACTAGCTTACTAGCTTTAAAAAAGCTAAAAGTTATAAAGCCATAAGCTACTTTAAGACCCTCTATTGAGTTAAGAGGGTGAGAAATCGTATACACAAAGTACCATAAAATAAGCTGTTTTTCAACTAAGAGGTGCATACTACAAAACCCCCTCACCCAACTCTCGCTTCACCCGCCTAGCGGCAGGCTCGCTCGAGTTTTCCCTCTCCCCCTTTAGGGGGAGAGGGTGGCCGTAGGCCGGGTGAGGGGGCTTGAAAAGCGATACCAATTATTTCAAAACTTCCTTGAGATACTGCCCCGTATACGATTTCTTTTCTTTGACGATGTCGTGCGGCGTGCCCTGTGCGACAATATAGCCACCTTCAGATCCACCTTCCGGACCCATATCAATGACCCAGTCTGCGCATTTAATCACGTCGAGATTATGTTCAATAATCAGTACGGTATTGCCTTTATCGACGAGTTTATTTAATACACCAAGAAGTTGTTTGATATCTTCAAAATGCAGTCCAGTCGTTGGTTCATCAAGAATATAGAGCGTTTTGCCGGTGGAACGACGTGATAATTCAGTCGCCAATTTCACACGTTGTGCTTCGCCACCTGACAAGGTGGTAGCAGGCTGCCCCAGCTTCACATACCCAAGTCCAACGTCGTGCAGTGTTTTTAATTTATTGTAAATATTCGGCTGATTGCGAAAAAATTTCATCGCTTGCTCAACTGACATGGCCAGCACCTCAGCAATATTTACTCCCTGGTAGTGCACTTCTAATGACTCTGCTTTATAGCGTGAACCATGACACTCTTCACACTGGACATAGACGTCAGGTAAAAAATTCATCTCAATTTTTACCAAACCTTCGCCAGCGCAAGTTTCACAGCGCCCAGCTTTAGCATTAAATGAAAAACGTCCTGCCTTGTAGCCACGGATTTTTGCTTCCTGAGTCACAGTGAACAAATCCCTGATGTAGGTGAATACGCCGGTGTAGGTGGCAGGATTACTACGGGGGGTACGGCCAATTGGTGACTGGTCAATGGCGATCACTTTATCAATATGATCAATGCCGTTGATAGCCTTGTGTGTGCCCGGATTTTCTTTAGCTCGATAAAAATGCTTTTGCAATGCTTTAACTAAAATTTCAAGCATCAGTGTTGATTTACCGGATCCTGAAACTCCCGTCATGCAGATAAACTTACCCAACGGAATTTTGACATCAACATCTTTAAGGTTAAATTCGCTTGCGCCAAGCACTTCAATATACTTACCATTGCCGGGACGATAATTTTTTGGTGGTTCAATGCGCTCTTTACCCGATAGGTACTTACCGGTGATTGAATTTTTATCTTTTTTAATCTCTGCTGGGCTACCCTGGGCAATCACCTGTCCGCCATTTTCACCGGCTCCCGGACCAATATCAATAATTTCATCGGCAGCCATCATGGTCATGTCATCATGTTCAACGACAATCACGGTGTTACCCAAATCGCGCAGGCGCTTCAGTGTATCAATCAAACGCTGGTTATCTTTTTGATGCAGTCCGATTGAAGGTTCGTCAAGGATATACACAACACCGGTCAATGAGAGGCCGAGTTGCGTTGCCAAACGAATACGTTGCGCTTCCCCGCCGGACAAGGTTGCTGATGGACGGTTGAGTGTAATATAAGAAAGACCAACATCACACAGATAGCTTAAGTTTCCCACAATTTCCTTAAGTGCCTGGTCAGCGATGCGGTGTTCTTTGGCGGTAAGACTGACCTGACCGCTTTTATTCTTTTGTAATTCTTGAAAAAACGCCAAACTGGTTTCAATGGTCTGGCCGGTAATTTCGGAAATATTTTTTTCACCGAGCGTAATCGCCAATGACGTTGGCTTGAGCCGCTTCCCCTGACAGTACGGACACATTGACTCGCGCATATACTGTTCTATTTCTTGTCGTAAGTAATCAGAAGTGGTCTCTCGGTGTTTTTGGTCCAACAATGCTAGAACACCAATAAAGGTGGTGGCGCTACCATCAATCTGATACTGCTTACCGCCGGTACCATCCAACACCATCGTCAGTGCCTTGTCAGCAAGCTGCTCAACGGGCGTCGTCAATGAAAAACCGTTTTCTTTGGCAACAGCATCAAGTAATTTCCAATAGGCACTCTGGTTGGAAAAATTGCGAGCCCACGGCTTGATTGCCCCCTCGGCGAGCGTCAAACGCTTGTTCGGGATGACCAACTCGGCGTCAACTTTAAGCCGTGTACCAAGACCCAGACATTGAGCACAGGCGCCAGCCGGCGAGTTAAACGAAAAATTCCGTGGCTCAAGCTCGGGAATGGTAATATCACAGTCGGGACAGACATAGCGCTGAGCAAAGAAATGATCCGCACCATCAATAACCGCTGTCAACGTGCCATCACCTAAATCAAGCGTAAGCTCCACTAGCTGTGACAACTCTTCTTTGATGTTGGATTTTTGCAAATCAGCACTACCAAGCTCTGCCACTACAATTTCGAATTTTTCTGCAGCCGTATCTGAAGCTGTTACCTCGATAATTTTTTTGACCTCACCGTTGATTCGAACTTTATTAAAACCAGACTTTTGCACGGCTGAGACATTTTTGTTTTGGACATCATCAATGGGCGCAACGAGTAAAAGTTGCTTGGCGCCTTTAACCATACCAACCACTGTACCCACGATCTGTGAACCACTGAGCTGATTCAGCTCAATGCCACAACTAGGGCAATGGACATGCCCAATGCGCGCAAAAAGTAACCGAAGATAATCATAAATTTCGGTAACCGTACCAACGGTAGAGCGGGGGTTAGATGATGCGGAGCGCTGATCAATGGAAATCGCCGGTGACAATCCTTCAATCAAGTCAACATCCGGTTTGTCCATCAGACCTAAAAATTGACGGGCGTACGTTGACAGGGATTCAACGTAACGACGCTGACCTTCGGCGTAAATAGTATCAAATGCCAGTGATGACTTTCCTGAACCGGAAATACCCGTAAACACCACCAGCTTATCACGCGGAATTGATACCGTAACATTTTTTAAATTATGTACTCGAGCACCCTTAACCGTAATGTGAGTAAATGGCATAAAAAACCAAGCGATAAAAAATCTAAACTTAAAACAGGTGCGTTACTCAAACTAGAGATAGAGTATACACCTGTTTTGCCTAAACGTCAAATGTAAAGAAAGAAAAATTATCAGGGAAGAAAACTGACGTGAATATGGTCGAGGTGAGGATTAACGTTCTGTCCCTGACTCTGGTCAGTGTATGGTCGCCAGGTGTCAAAGTCAGTCAGCGAAGAATCATTATAATTGTTGGAAGTATTCCAAACTCTTTCATTATAAATGATATACCGAACACCTAATGCTTCGCTATTATCCCGAATCCACTGGGCAGCAGCCTCTCCATCAGCTGTTGATGTCGGCCAAATATCAGTTGCATGTTCATGAGAGTGCGTATCATTATCATGCCCAGCATAGGTGCTAGCACTTTGGATACCGGGTTGACGAAGAATGAGGGCCATGGCGTTACGATGGTTCGCGCTCCAAAGTTCCAGATGTGGGTCTTGTAATGTCGTGTGACCGGTATTAACGGTGTTACCGCTTCCACTGATTCTAGGACTAGCCGTCCGTGCGGCAATAGCTTGAGCTTGTCGTTCAGGACTTGAGTCACCTACCTCATTCGGCGCCTTAATCTGCAGTGGTTCAAGATTCACTAAACGAGGATTAACCGTGTACAGAATGATAAATGAAAACAGGGCGATCAAAAGCCCAGTCAATGCACTGCCAATAAATTCTTTGGCACGTCCAACCTTGTCAGGACTGCCTCCGGAAATAAGCCAGAGAAAACCGCCCACCATAATCATCACTACTGCGAGGACTGCCGCCACGCCAATACCAAGACGATAGAGCGCTCCAATGTAAATACCAATCCAACCAATATCACATGGCTGGCCTGCTGCGCAGTCTATTGGTGGTCCAAAATCAAGGTCTTGCCCACCAAGACTGATTTGGGGATTTGGTACGATTTTGTCAGCACCAATAAAACTACCCACCGCTCCATCAATAAAACCCTGAGCATACACGCTTGGCACCATGGCAAATGCTGTAGACAAAATAATGGCGCTTATGGAGATTAAAAATTTTTGCATCATAGACAATTAAAACTGTTTATTTCCGAGCTCACTCACGATGATCTGTTCAAATGTAGTATAGGGAATTGCGCCCTCAATCCGACGCCCGTTGATAAAAAAAGTCGGCGTCGCGCTCACCCCCGCGGCTACTCCTTCCTGAAAATCCTGTTCGACCTCGGCAAAATATTTCTGCGAATCAAGACAACGACCAAACTGCAAACTGTTCGCGCCAATTTGTACAGCCCAACGCTTTAGATTTTCCGTTGATAGTGTATCTTGATTTTCAAAAATTTTATCGTGCATTGGCCAAAACAATCCCTGCTCATGCGCGCACTCGGCTGCTAAAGCGGCAGTGAGCGCCTGCGGATGAAGGCTGGGGATCGGAAAATCACGATAGATAAAACGAACGCGGTCGCCATAATCGGCAAGAATCTCTTTTACCACTGGAAATGTTTCACCGCAAAATGGGCATTGAAAGTCAGAAAATTCAACAACCACCACCGCTGCGTCAATCGGCCCAAAACTTGGATCATCAACGCTGGCCAATGTAGGTAACTGCGCTTGATGAGTAGCTGACCCTGCCGTACGCTGGATCATCAGCTGCTCAGGGCTCACCTGGCCGGTACGAATCAGCCAAGCCAAGTGCCCAACATAGAATGTCATGGCCACGCCAATCACTAAAAAGAAAAAAAACAAAATTATAGTAACGATTCCCCACCACCGCTTATACCACGGAGCTCTTGTCCGTAACGGCGAGGTCGGTGCTGTAAAAATGGGATCACTAGGCATAATAATAATTATAGTATACCATAAAACTATAGACTTCGTAACCATAAGCGTGAACCGTCAACCCTATGCCAACCGAAGAAGAAATTGATAAAAGATTCCGCCGAAAAGACCAGCGGCGAAGAAAAAAAATGAAAGTGAGTGGTAAACAAGTACAGAGCCTTAAAAATATCATTGCAAAAAAAGCCAACGCTGCTCAGTAATACCGCCACTTCACCAGACTGGATTGACAAAGAAGGTCATTTCTGCTAGACTCAATCGTATGATTACTGAGATTATTCTACTTATTTCAGCGGTACTGCTAATTGTTGCCATCCTGATGCAAAGCCGAGGCGCGGGCCTGGGCGGAGCAATTGGCGGTGGAGATGAAATTCACCATACCAAGCGCGGTGCCGAAAAAGGCCTCTTCATTTTGACCATTATTTTTTCCGTGGTATTCCTTCTCTCAGCGTTTATAAACGTTCTTCTGTTTTAATCAAAACTACCAAACGTCTAACGACACGGAGCTATACCACGTCCTAAATTGTTTTGTTGTGATAAAAAAAATATTTCGTTATAGATCCCGCGGCAATGCCGGCACGCTGGACGTTCCCGCGTCCAGTCATACCGCTACTTTTTCTCAGCAAAAAGCGCTTGAGAAAAAGTTAGTGTACAAGTTACGCGGCCAAAAATTACCCCGACTTGCCCAACTGAAGCAGTTACCAAAGATATTGTCCGCACAAGAACGAATGACCGCGAGCGTACTGGCAGTAGTGATGCTTGTGTCACTGATTGGTCTTGGTATTAATTTTTACCTGCGCAACGTTATTGCTGTACCCACGGTGGGCGGACAACTTGTCAGCGGACTAGTGGGCGCGCCGCAGTTTATCAACCCACTACTATCACAAACCAACGATGTAGACGCGGATATCGCCCGCTTGGTGTTTTCCGGACTACTGAGATATGACCAGCAACTGCAACTGGTTCCAGACATAGCAGCATTTTGGGATCAAAGTGAAGACGGGACCACCTATACGTTTACCCTCAAGGACGGTGTTACCTGGCACGATGGCCAACCGCTGACTGTCGATGATGTACTGTTTACCTTTAACAGCATCAAAGACCCTGATTTCAAAAGCCCACTCCTGATCAGCTTCCGTGGCGTGGAAATACAAAAAGTTGATGAGCATACCGTACGTTTTATCTTGCCCGAAGCATTTCCTTCATTCTTGGAAGTGCTGACCGTCGGCATTATCCCGGAACACATCTGGGGAAACATCCCACCAGCCAACGCTAACTTAACCGAGTACAACCTCAAACCCGTTGGCAGCGGCCCCTGGCAGTTTGTGTCGCTCACCAAAGATAAACTCGGTAACATCAAATCCTACACCCTCAAACCGCATACTGGATACCACGGGCCAAAACCATATATTGAGCAAATCATCTTTAAATTCTACCCCAACTTTGAAACAGCGGTAGCAGCACTAAAGAATAAATCAATTGAGGGTATCAGTTTTCTACCAAAAGACTTAAAATCTGAGCTTGCCGGAAACAGAAATATTAAACAGTACTCATTGTATCTGCCGCAGTACACCGCCATATTTTTTAATCAGAAACAGAACGAATTCCTAAAAAACAAAGAAATTCGCAAAGCCCTGGCCATTAGCATTGACAAGTCAAAAATTTTATCTGAAGCGCTACAGCTGGAAGGAGAAATTATTGATGGGCCGATTCTACCAGTAACGGTAGCTACCGATCCCGCCACCCAGTTGAACTTTGATCCAACCCAAGCAAAATTACTACTTCAGGAAGCTGGCTGGGAACAAATTACTAAACAGCAGTATTTAGATTTTTTGTCTGAACAGCAGGCAACGGTTGAAGCAGCGCAAGCGGCAGATGAAGGCACTGCTAACAATACAACCGTGACATCAGCGGCGGCAACAACCAGCGCCGAAATCGTACCGGCAGCAACTGAAACTCCGAGCCCTGATGAACTACAAGCATCATTCCGTAAAAATGGTAACCAAATTTTGGCACTGACACTAACGACCGTTAACCAACCAGAAAACGTCAAGGCGGCCGAATTAATTAAACAAGCGTGGGAAGAGATTGGTGTCAAAGTAATGTTGCACATTGTTGAAGGCAATAAAATCAGTCGTGAGGTAATCAAACCAAGAAATTTTGATGTGCTACTCTTTGGTATCATTGTCGGATCAAACCCCGATCCATTCCCATTCTGGCACTCATCGCAAGCACAAGACCCTGGATTGAATCTGGCCCAGCTCGCCAATCGTGAGGTTGATAAACTATTAGAAGATGGACGCAAGTCAACTGACGCGGCAGTACAGCAGGAAAATTATCAGCGATTCTATAACGTTTTACTGTCAGAGATTCCGGCAATTTTCTTGTACAATCCGACCTACACCTATGTGCTTGACCAAAAAATTAAGGGCGTTAACATTGACCGGATCATCTCCCCAGCAGATCGTTTCAACAACCTACAAGACTGGTATATCAAAACAAAAAAAACCTTAAAAACAGAGTTTAATTAACAAGGGCGAGTGG
>JAHFHR010000093.1 GCA_023246815.1 bacterium
GACTGATAAAAAACTAAAAGTCATCCCCCATTCAGTCAACCGCGGTAAAAAAGAAGCTGTCAGAACAGGCCTCATGCACGCTACCCAACCGTACGTGCTTTTTTTAGATGCTGACTTGGTTAATCTAACACATCACGATATTGATACACTTATTGAGCCGGTGCTTAATAAGCACATTGACATGACACTGTCATCACGAAAAAATACCACCCTGTACGCCATGTACTTTAATATGATCGGCGTACATTTTTTAACTGGCGACCGTTGTGCCAAAAAAGAAATTTTTGATCAAGGCTATACGCTTGGTACCACTGGTTATGGTATTGAGGTGCTGCTTAATGACTACTTGCTCAAAAATAATATCTCATTTCTACCAATACCAATTGGCGCGCGCAGTCTGTCAAAATTGGCCAAACGCGGTGTCATCATTGGCTTACGTGATGACCTGCGAATGCTTATACAAATCATAAAAGCGTCCTCTTTCAGAACGCTGGTGCGACAATCAGTGGTGATGCCCAGACGCATCAAAGAATATAGGGCGCGACTATAGACGAAGTAAAGGAGTGAATAATTTCTTGTCTTTAAACGGTCCAATCAACGCGAGGCTGATGGACTGCTGTTTAATGATATCGCGCGCTGCCGCACTGATATCGCGCTTAGTCATAGCTTGAATTTTCTTCAAACGCTGTTCAGGCGTGTAGAGTGTATTTAAAAATAGCTGCTGTTTGCCATACCAGTCAGCCACATGCTCGGAGTCTTCAAGCTCAAGAACAATTTTTCCTTTTAAAAATGCTTTGGCATCGCTTAATTCTTTGTCAGTCACTCCCCCATCACGCACACGAGCCAGTTCAGATAAAATTAAACTAATCGCCTGCTTGATACGTTTTTTATCAAGTCCAGCCTGCACCATAAAAGTACCAGTATCCTGATAGGCTGAGGCGTCTGTTCTAATGTAGTATGCCAAGCCGTGCTGCTCCCGCACGACGGTAAACAGTCGAGAGCTCATGTTGCCTCCCATAATCAGTGATAGCAGATACAGCGCATATAGTTTCGGATGTTTTAAGCCATACGCCGGAAACCCCAGCCCCAGCTGCACCTGCTGAGTGTCTTTGAACGTAATGCTGACACGAGGTTGCTGCTGCTTAATCTGCGGCGTGTCAAACGTCTGTCGGGCCGCTTTGGGTTGTGCATTGCCAAAATAACGCTTGGCTAACCCCTTTACCCGAGCGGCGTTAAAATTTCCCGAAACCGCAATAATGATGTGCTGCGGTCGATAGTGTTTATTTTTATAGGCAACGATTTCACGACGACTGACCTTTTTGATAACACTCTTGGGTCCGGCAATGTTCCACCCCAACGGATGATCGCCAAACACGGTTTGATCAAACAGCGATCCAAGATTCATCAACGGATTATCATCATACATGTTGATTTCTTCAAGAATCACGCCACGTTCTTTATCAATTTCTGCTTGCTTGAATGTTGACTCAAAAATCATGTCGGCCAGCACATCAAATGCCAGTTCAACTTTATCGCTGATGGTTTTAATATAGTATCCAGTATGATCTTTAGCAGTAAACGCGTTATACTCCGCGCCAATCGCGTCAAGTTCTTTGGTGATATCAAGGCTGGTCGGACGACGCGTTGTTCCTTTGAATAGCAAATGCTCAACAAAATGCGAAACGCCGTTGATATTTTTTGCTTCATAACGTGACCCAACCGGAGCCAATACTAAAACGGTCACCGCCTGTGTTGCCTTGAGCGGTGCCAGTACGAGCGTTAAGCCATTTGATAATTTTGTTTTGGTAACCATAGTTTTGTCATCGCTTGCAATGATACTACTGGCTCAATTGGGTAAAAAGATGCTTCAAAAGTTCATCAATCTTTACCCGCTCCTGCTTCATCGTATCACGATCGCGAACAGTTACGGCATTGTCAGTCAATGTCGCAAAATCAACGGTAACGCAGTAGGGTGTGCCAATTTCATCTTGGCGACGGTAGCGCTTACCAATACTCTGAGTCTCATCGTAGGCCACATTAAAATGCTGGCTCAGCTGTTCTGTAATTTTTTTGGTGACACTCGTCAGCTCGTCTTTTTTAGAAAGTGGTAGTACCGCAACCTGGTACGGTGCGAGGTTTTTAGGAAACTTCATCACTATGCGCGTTTCGGTTTTACCATCAGCAGTAGGCGCTGCTTCTTCGTGGTATGACGCGACCAGTACTGCCAAAAGCGTTCGGTCAACTCCCCAGGTCGGCTCAATCACATGCGGGACAAACTTTTCACCAGTCTGTGGATCAGTATATGACAAATCCTCACCGCTTTTTTCAGCGTGGCTATTTAAATCATAGTTAGTTCGATAGGCCAAACCATAGAGCTCATCTTGGCCAAACGGAAATTGAAAATCAATATCTACAGTACGTTTTGAATAATGGGCCAATTCTTTTGGGTCAATATCGCGATACACCACCATATCCTGCGGAATACCCAATGCATCAACCCATGATTTCATTTCCATAAGCCAATGTTCAAAATACTTTTCCCAGTCCTGCTCGCGGATAAAGTACTCAATTTCCATCTGCTCAAACTCGCGTGTTCGAAAAATAAAATTGCCA
>JAHFHR010000033.1 GCA_023246815.1 bacterium
TCAGTAGCTACCCCTTCTTCATCCAGTCCATCTTTAAGAATTTCTAACACCTCAGCTGCTCGTTGACCACCGTCATTATTTCCATCACTACCGCCGCTACTCAGTAAAATTGCAAAATTTGACTCCTGCTCTCCATCAAAATCAATTTCATCCGGTTCGATTCCTTCGCCTTCAGCGCCATCACCGTTAACGTCGCCAGCGGCAACATTTACTCCTCCACGTGATTGCTGTTCAGCTGCGACATCAATTTCATCCGGCTCAACACCGGTGGTTGTGTTTTGCATTTCCCCGACTCCGATATTAATGTCTTCAGTGCCCCCACTACTGGAACCTTGGCCGGTAGTAACGTCTTGTTGGTCATCAGGCTGGACTGATTCGCCCTCCTCCACTTTCCACTCATACTCTACGTTTCCTTTGGCCTGAGGGTCGGTTGAATTGGTTACAGCTCGCTCGGCTTCAGTTTCAGTAGATGCTGAAGACTCACCCTCCACACCTCCAAGTTCAAGATAATATGCGGCGCTTACTGAGCTTAAAGGTGTCAGAATGAGCGCCAGAACTAAGGTAAAAATTAATTTTTTCATATCGTATAATTATAATTTAGATTAATCTCATTTTAACAAAAAATGCTCTACTAGGCTATTGACAAAATTATTATTTAATGCCATCATATATTGTTACCTGCATGGTAACAAACTGGAAAACAAAAACAAAGGAGGTGAGCGAAATGGCGCAACTTGCAGACGTGTTCAATCTGATTCAGAGCAAAGAATTCTATGTCACAATTTTCGGCGCGACGGCTGAATTCCTTAATCAATTTCAAGCCTTGACGACGAAGGTTGGGCAGGCGATCATGGACGAACAAGAGCTTACAGAATTTGAAGAAGCCATAACTCTGCCGCCGGGGACCGAACTCGACGAAACGGCAACCGAGGCTTTCTGTGAACTCCAAGATTTCTACCTACGCTCGGTGAAATGTGTGACATCGTAACTGTTTCACAACTACCCGGCGAAGAAATAAACGAACGGTAAACCGAGACACGATTGGCCATTCAAATTACTAAAAACAGTTTCGCCTCTCGACTTTTGGTTGAGAGGCGGTTTTTTATAAACAAATCGTTACCGAATTCCCGTATCGCAACTAAGATTAAGTTCAGTAAAATTGTCAGCAACCACACCAACATCTGAAGAATCGCAACGGGGAAACGGCTGGCCCCCAACGGGAGTGAGAATATATTCGCCCGGCTCAAGCATTACGCTGTAACGTGCCTGACCATCAGTAGCAATGGTTTTGATAATCACATAACCATTACCTTGATCAGCTTGGATTTCAATATCAGTCGGGTACGGCTTTGGCGCGCAGGCCGGATCAGGCGGAATGCGCTCAACCGGACAAATTGGGCCAAGTAGGACTTGCCCTCGAACACCACTGATAAAACGAAACGTATCAAGAATTTGTTTAAATTCTGCATCGTCTAAACTGTTATTTTGGATAGCATAAAAGTAGTCGCCAAATACAAAAGCTACTTGATCATAGGTATCAAAACTAGGGACATCTCGATAATATTCAGCATCTATACCATTAAGGTTATACCTACTCTGAGTGCTGCTATCAAAATCAATATGATATCTTCAACCACTTCTGGACACGCTGCAAACTCGCAGTTCGGTCCAGTACGACCAACCGCTAATCCGTCCGGACAAATTTTTGCTTCTAGGGTGCAGGCGGTATAGTTTTGGTTGGGCGGTAATACAGATTGCGGAGTACAAGCTGAAAGTAAAAATATAGAGATGAGCGCTATGTTGATTTGTTTCATGATTTAACTATAGCAAAAAACCACTTTTTTGTCTCGAATCCCCTTTGTTTGTGCACTATCCTCCATTTTTAGGCCCATGTACTATAGGCCCACTGCTACTTAAGAAATCAAGAGCGCTTGGCTCTAGTTAAGCGCTGAAAATTAATTGCAAACCGATGCGCCTCATCCCTCAACCGCTGAAGCAACTTCAAAGCCGCAGACTTTTTTGAAAGCCGAATTGAATATTTACTACCAAGCGTGAAAATCTCTTCCTGCTTTTTAGCAAGTGCAATTAACGGTACATGCCCCAACCCTAACTCTTTCAATGACTGCCGTGCGGCCGATAATTGCGGCTTGCCGCCGTCAACCATGATCAAATCTGGCAGTTCAGATTTTTCTTTGGTAATGCGGTAGTAACGACGAAACACCACTTCACGCATGGCATCAAAGTCAGACTGACCACGAAAGGTTTTAATTTTGAATCTACGGTAATTATGTTTATCCGGCTTGCCATCACGAAACTGCACCATTGAACCGACTACTCCAGTTGGGCCAAGGTTTGAGATATCAAAACACTCAATCACCCGTGGTAGCGTACGCAGTTTCAAGGCTTGCTGCAATTCAAAAAGCGCGGCATCCCCAGCTTTGAGATTGATCTCAATATTTTTCTTAACCAGCTCCAGCAGTTTTTTCTTGTCCCCGCGTTGCGGGATGTTAAATACTACTTTGTGCTCGGCCAGCTTGGACAAATATTTTTCAATGACAGTTCTGTCTTCAAACTTCACCGGCACCACAACCTCCTGCGGAATATCGTTGGCATAATAATACTGCCGAATAAACTCGGCCACTTCTTGGTCAGTGGTGCGACCGGGCAGTTTAACCAGCTTGAATTCCTTGCGACCAGAAACTATACCTTTGTTGACCGTGAATAACTGAACAACAATTTTGTCCTCGGTTTCAACAAAATTGATGATGTCTTGGTTGTACCGCTTGGTCAGTTGGACTTTTTGTCGCACCTGCATACTTTGCAGCGCCAGCATCTGATCGCGGCGCAGTTTGGCTAATTCAAATTTCTGCTGTGCGGCGTATTGCCGCATTTCTTTTTCTAGTTCCTTGATCAGTTCAGTGGTATCACCTTTCAAAAGCATCATCGCTTTCCCCACATTTTGTTGATACTGCTCCTTGGTCATCTTTTGGATAAAAGGTACTGATGAACTACGGTAGTGATACTCATCGCCAACCTGCCGCGGCTTCTTACGACCAACACGAAGTTTAAAAAGTTGATTAGCAAGTCGTATCGCGTTACTTCGAGCATACCCGGATGTGTATGGACCAAATACGGTATCACCGGTCTTAATCACGCGCGTGACCTCCAATCTCGGGAAGGCCTCATTAGTAACTTTAATGTAGGCATACCGTACACCCTCTTTAAGTTCAATGTTATACTTCGGTTTATGCTGACGAATCAACCCAGCTTCAAGTAATAGCGCCTCAACTTCATTGTCAGTGATAATAAACTCAACATCAGCAATCTGTTTGACAAGATCTCGTGTCTTCGGATCTTGCTGTGATTCTTTTTTAAAATACCACGGCACACGCTTTTTTAAATCTTTGGCTTTACCAATATAAATCACCTTCCCGCGTGCATTCTTAAATAAGTAGCACCCAGGTTGGTGTGGGGTGGTTTTAATTTTTTGACTAAAACTAGACATTATTTATCATAATATGCTAACCTACAGCATACCACAAACAGATGGAGGACAATGGCATGGCTACCAAAACTAGCTGGGAAGAAATCTTTGCCCTCTACACGTTGGTGGGCAAAAACCTGATGTTCCGAATCAGATCGCACGCCTTCCGAGGACTCGTTTCTATGGTAACCCCAGTCGGCAAGGAATTCGCGATATTTGATTTTCAATGGATCGCCAACCGCCGGGGAAATGGAACATGGGGAAAGGTTAATATACCCGACCTGGTTGTGCCAATGACAGCCGAGGTGTACGTTCTTGAATTGGAACACATCACGTCAGTGTACCGCATTGCAGCTGATATAATGGACCACTTTAGCCCCGATGGATCAAGGGAATTAGAGGTTGAGATGACCGTCTTCCTCAACCCGCTCCACACTATTCGCCCCACCTAGTCCGCGCTCACGTAGTGCGGACTTATTTTTAATAACACAATCTTGACAATCCATTATATCGTTTGTTAGGATACATTATCATCTGCACCGCAGGTGATAATTGAAAAGGGGAAAAACTAAGGGGAGACAAGTATGGACGACGATAGACCCTGGGGTGGAACAAAATCTTTCTCACGGCAAGTTAATGAACGGGTGATCCCGCTTGCCCATGTGGCCGACCGCCCCCCGGCCAGAGTTGAAGACGACCGTCGATGCAGTATCTGCGGTCAACTATTGTGCCACTACAATAAAGGGATTCAGTGCTACTCCGCCTGCCGCTCTAAAAGGTAGGGGGGGGGACAAGTACCATTGCTCTTACCGAGGCGCCTTACCGGAGGAAAGGCGCCTTTTCTTTATGACAAAACCTTTTTGAGGTACTTTCCGGTATAACTCCACCGAGCACTCTTGGCAATCTTTTCCGGCGTGCCTTCGGCAATCACCCGTCCGCCTTTATCTCCACCTTCCGGACCAAGATCAATCACCCAGTCCGCTGATTTAATGACATCAAGATTGTGTTCAATAACCAAAACACTATTAGCTTTCTCAACCAAGCGATGAAACACTTCAAGTAAGCGCTTGACATCATCAAAATGCAACCCAGTGGTTGGCTCATCAAGAATATATAACGTATCTCCACCCTTACGTGATAACTCAGAGGTCAACTTGATACGCTGGGCTTCTCCACCGGATAACGTCGTTGCCGCCTGACCAAGGGCAATGTAACCCAGACCAACATCATGTAAGGTTTGCAATTTATTTTTGATTGCCGGGATGTGCTCAAAAAATGCCAACGCTTCCTCAACCGTCATCGCCAGTACGTCGGCAATGTTTTTACTTTTATATTTTACCGACAGCGTCTCCGCATTGTAACGGGTGCCCTTGCATTTTTCACATTCAATGTAGACATCGGGCAAGAAATTCATTTCAATTTTTTTGACACCATCGCCCTCGCACTCGTCGCACCGTCCACCAGGGACATTGAATGAAAACCGACCCGGCCGGTAGCCACGAGTCTTTGCTTCTTGCGTCTGGGAAAATAAATCTCGAATCGGACCGAACACACCAATGTATGTCGCGGGATTACTGCGTGGTGTGCGACCAATCGGCGATTGATCAACAATGACTACTTTTTCCAGCTGGCCATAACCTTTGATTTTTTTATGCTCGCCGGGAATATCAGTGGTAGCCCAAAATACTTTATACATCGCTTTATATAAAATATCATTAACCAGCGTTGATTTGCCCGAACCGGAAACACCGGTAACGCAGGTAAGCACTTTGAGCGGAATTTTTACATCAATATTTTTGAGATTATGTTCAGACGCGCCAATAATTTCTAAAAAATCATAGGCTTTACGGCGCTTCTTGGGTACGGGAATCTCTTTTTTACCACTTAAATAATCACCGGTGACCGAACTCTTGGCTTTACTAATCCCAGCTGGAGGTCCAGAATACACAATGTGCCCACCGTGAATACCCGCGCCCGGCCCCAAATCAAGCAGGTGATCGGCGGCACGAATAGTCTCTTCGTCGTGCTCAACCACCACTACGGTGTTTCCTAAATCACGTAAGTGCCGCAGCGTTTTGATCAAGCGATCATTGTCACGCTGATGTAGGCCGATTGATGGTTCATCAAGAATATACAACACTCCGCGTAATTCAGAACCAATCTGGGTAGCCAGTCGGATACGCTGCGCTTCCCCACCGGATAATGTTCGAGCTTCACGAGAAAGACTTAAGTAATCCAAACCAACGTCCACTAAGAATTGTAACCGCGCGATAATTTCCCGCAAAATCAACTTGGCAATTTCCGTTTCTCTGGCAGTCAACTGTAAAGCATTAAAAGACGCCAGTAATTTCTCAATGGATAATTCCGTCACTTCCCAGATATTCTTACCATCGATGGTGACGGCCAAGGTTTCCGGTTTAAGGCGTTTACCGTTGCAAACTTGGCACGGTCCGGTACGCATGTACTTTTCAATTTCACGACGGCGGTAATCAGATTCGGTTTGCTGGTACAGTCGATCAAGCTGTGGCACCACCCCCTCAAACTCACCAAGCCAGGAAAACGTTGAACCTTTTTTACTGGACAACTCAAACCGTATTTTACTGTCTGAACCATACAAAATAATCTCCTGTACCTTTGTTGGCAATTTCTTGAATGGCGTCCAAAAATCAAATTTGTACTCTTTCGCTAAACCATCTAAAAGTTGTTTACGCCAACCCTCGCCGTGCGTCTGCCAAGGCTTGACCGCGCCTTCAGCTAAACTTAATGACCTGTCTGGTACAACCAAATTTTCATCAACGCTCTGCAAATACCCAAGTCCGTGACATTTTGGGCAGGCTCCAAATGGTGAGTTAAATGAAAACATGCGCGGCTGTAGCTCTTCAATAGAAATACCACAGTCCAGACAGGCATTGTGACTGGAAAACATTTTTTCATCACTATTAATGATCGCTATGGTCAGACCCTCAGCTTCGCCAAGTGCCGTTTCTACGGCTTCATTAATGCGTGACCGAGCGGCTTTAGCAACGACGACACGGTCCACCATAATCTCAATGGTATGCTTAATCTGTTTGTCCAGTTTGATATTCTCCCGATCAGACAATTCATGGACGGTACCATCCACACGCACACGCGAAAATCCGCGCTTATCAAAATCTTCAAACAGCTTTTCATAAGTACCTTTTTTAGCGCGAATCACGGGCGCTAAAATTTGCAGCTTAGTCCCCGGCTTTTCTCGCATCAAAATATCAGTGATGATTTCCGCAGACTGTGGACTAATACGTTTACCACAGTTGGGACAATGCGGCACACCAACACGCGCATACAATAAACGCAGGTAGTCTAAAATCTCTGTAATGGTACCAACAGTTGACCGTGGGTTTTTAGAAATTGATTTTTGTTCAATAGAAATAGCTGGTGACAGACCAGTAATCTTATCAACATCTGGCTTGTTCATCAGACCCAAAAATTGTCGCGCGTACGCAGAGAGTGATTCAACGTAGCGTCGTTGGCCTTCGGCATATAAGGTATCAAAAGCCAGCGTAGATTTACCTGAGCCAGATAGGCCAGTGACCACAGTTAATTTATCAATTGGAATCTCAGCATCAACGTTTTTAAGGTTGTGCTCACGTGCTCCTTTAATTACTATTTTTTCTCTTGAAATAGCCATTATTTTAGATTAATCATTGACTAAATTTATAAAATATGCTATAATATTATTAAGCTTTATTGAACTAAGGACCAAAACAGGGAGGACGGTACGATGTTATTCGCTCTTTTAAATCTAGCCTTATGTGCCATCGGTTACGCAATTGCCTACCGAGAGGAACGGTGGAGCCACGGTCAAATGGGGCCGAGGTCACTGCCGTACCTCAAGCACGGCGGAATGTGGGCGGATTGGTTTCTACTAACACCAATCGCTTACATTGTCCAAGACAGCATTCTGCAGTCTTGGACACCGGAAAAACTCACTATCAGTTTCGTGAGTGCGACAGTGGTCAGTATCATCGCCCACATCTTTTGGGCCTGGCTACAACCGATACCGGGTCATATCGTCGACCCCCGACAACACCGGCTGCCAGTCGGCGGATACTACCACATGGCATACACTGCCATCGCCCTAGGGTTAATCCTTCAGTTCTATCTCTTCACACCGGAAGCAGATAAACTGGCGGTATCGATCCTCCTAACTGTCTGGGTTGTCCCGTCGACAATACAACCTGGCTGGTACGTAGCGAAAGTTACGACCGGAAAAGGAAAAATCGACGGCACCAGCTGGACCGCATCCACAATATTATGGGTGGTCATCTGGATTGGCTACCTACTCTAAATCTAACACAATCAGTCCACGCGCCCCGAAAGAGTCTTCTCTTCTCGGGGCTCTTTCTTTATAGCTTCTTTTTCAGCTCTTCAATCTTATCCCGTAACTCAATTGCTTTTTCAAAATTTAACTCCTCTGATGCTACTTGCATTTGACCTTCAAGATCCAAAATCATTTTATCAATAGCTAGTTCATCGCCTTTTTCGTTTGGCTCAATCACCACGTCCTCCTCAGCAATAGACTTGATGATCGTCGTCGGCGTAATACCGTGTTTTTTATTGTGTGCGGTTTGCAGCGCGCGGCGGCGTTCGGTCTCAGAAATAGCTTGCTTGATACCATCAGTTCTTCGATCAGCATACATAATGACACGAGAGTCAACATTACGGGAAGCACGTCCGATGGTCTGAATCAAACTACGGGCGTTACGCAAAACGCCTTCTTTATCGGCATCAAGGATTGCCACAAAAGCTACTTCCGGAATATCA
>JAHFHR010000034.1 GCA_023246815.1 bacterium
GAGCGATGCTATCTAGTGAACCAGATTCACACTCACTTGTCAACTCTAACTGGTTATCCCTAACCTCAAAAATAGCCTGATCGTTCAAGAGCTTAAGATTAGTATCATCCACCGGCTTCACCCATAACACCTGGCCAAAAATCAGCTGAAAAACCTGCTCAAGAATGGTACGATTTTTCATCTCGTTCATCCGTTGTTGATGAAATTCATGCCCAAAAACCACTTCAACTTCACCGTCGCTTGAGAGCGAACGCACTTGGCTCATTTTCAAAATAGCGGCCAAACTGTGATTATGCTCTTTAGTCGCAGTCAGAATCGCACCCCACTGCTGCTGTATTTCACTGAGCTTGATTGTCATCGGTTTTTTTTTGATCAGTAATTCTGGTTCCACCGCGAGTTTTTCTGTGACACTCTCAACCACCGTGCGTGTAGCTGGCGTTGATACAACCGGCTGTGGCACTGGTTCAGGAGTGATTATTTTTTTTGTTGGTAGCGCTGGACCAGCACCCGTCTGATTATTATCTACAGCAGTAACTAACTTCAACACGGCCAGCTCAAGCACCAGCTGTGGTATATCGGCGTACTTAAGTTGCTGTTGCGCGCTCATAAATCCCTCAATGGCTTCAATTAAAAACCGCTGCTGAGTGCTGTCCGCCAGCTCAGTAAATTCACGGGCGATATCACTGCCAATGCCATCGTCAGTAGCAAGGCTAGGATTTATTTTGGTCACCAGTACGATGCGCAGCGTCTCGATTAGTTCGGCCGTAAACTGCTCCACATTAACACCATCCTGAACTAATCGATTAACCAAGGTCAGTGCCTCACCGGCGTCTTGTCGAATCAGTAGACGAAGCAGCTCAAGCACCAACGCTAACTGCCGCCGTGGCAGCACCAGCTCGGCATGTTCTTGGGTGATATGCTTATCATCAAGCGACAGTACCTGCCCCAACAGACTCTCAGCATCACGTAAACAGCCATGGCTGTGGTACGCAATAGCTGCCAAGACTTCAGCATCAACTTTTTTCTTTTCGGCATTACAAATATGCGTCAGCCGAGCTAACACTTCTTCACGAGGAACTTTTCTAAAATCAAAATGCTGGCAGCGTGAAATGATTGTTTCCGGTACTTTATGAATTTCGGTAGTGGCCAAAATAAACATCGCGTGGGCCGGCGGCTCTTCCAGTGTTTTTAATAGCGCGTTAAAGGCGCTGGTTGACAGCATGTGCACTTCATCAATAATGAACACCTTAAACGCACCGCTGGTGGGCGTGAATTGAGCACTGCCAATAATATTTTCACGAACGTTATCAACGCCAGTATGTGATGCGGCATCAACTTCAATAACATCAATGGAGCGTCCGCTAGTAATAGCTACGCATAAGTCACACTCATTACACGGCTCGCTACTACCCTTTTTACGCTTAGTGCAGTTGACTGCTTTGGCTAGTAACCGAGCGGTAGTGGTTTTCCCTAATCCCCGAGGACCGGAAAAAAGGTAGGCATGCGCCAACCGACCACTTTCAATCTCATGCTGCAAGGTGGTTTTAATATGATTTTGCCCAACCACTTCGGCAAAGGTCTGGGGGCGATATTTTCGATATAATGTTTCGGCCATAGCAGCCTTTATGATACCGAATTCCAGTCTTTATATCAAGGAGACTCTGTACTAATTAAATAACAACTCAACCCACGTCACGCCCTGATTCAGACGAATTTCCTGCCCCTGATTGTCAAAAAACCGAGTGCGGCCATCTTCTTTTCGCCACGTCCCCTCAATGGCAGTACCATCGCGATAGACGATTGCTAATCCTCCGCTGGTAACATCAATTTCTAGCCGACCATAATCATCAATAATGTCAGCTTCAACAAATTGCTTAACGATGGTATCTGCTTTAAGGATAATGCCTGATGCAGTACGGTGCGGAGCGCCAGCTTGAAAACGAGTATAGTTGTTATCCACTGGATTATACTGATACTCCACAGCGTACTCTAGATTTTTCGAAAAAGTAACTTCCACCGTTGCAACGCGTTTGGTAGCGACATCGGCGACCGGCTCGCCATGTTTAAATTTCCACGGCATAAAATCGGTAGTGGTGGCATATCCCTTAGCAGTGACCGCCCGCAGCATTTGGTCACTGGAGGTGAAAAGATTATGCGGCGCGTTGCGCTTTACATCACGAAAAAAATAGATACCATCACCGGAAATTTCATTGACGTTATCAAGCGCACCGGCACGAAGCATCACTAAAGCGTCATCGCTACCGCCAGCATGAAAGTACAAAGCGTCCCACTCTTGAGCAAGCTCAATAAAAAATGGCCGGCTGCTGCGCACTGGACCAATCTGTTTGACAGAAAATGTCGGATCAAAAAATGCCAAAAAACGAGTAATATCCCCTTCAACAATCACTTCATAAATAACTCGGGCGTGCTCAAGGCCGGCTACCGGACGACTATCGGTGTGATTTTCAATCATCACCGCAATCGGCCGCAAGCGTGCTTGATCGCGTCGCACTGATACGCCATCAAGGAACCGAGCGGTTTCCGGCCGCAGGGTATGATCAATACTGGCTGACCAATCAAGTTCGGGTTGGTTATATAATGCACTACTCACGACCATGATGGCGATGCTGCCAACCACGATCGCTATAATAAAAAACAGCTGCCGCTTGATACCCGTGATGTATTTGATGTATTGCTTCATGGTCAAACCAAAATCCCCCCGAGACGGGGGGATTGGAAAATCTACATTATTTCTTTTCTTTGTCCGGCTTACTCTCGGCCGTTGCTTCGGTTGCTGGTTGTTCACCTTCAACAATCGGTGCTACCGCTTCAACCGGTACTACTTCTTTTTCTTCAGCACGCGGTTCCTGCACCAAGACAACTGATTCTTCGGGGGCATTCTTAATCGTAATCCCCTGCGGTGCCTTAATGTCAGATACGCGGATCGCATCATCAAATGTTTTTAATGATGACAAGTCAACTTCAATCTCATGTACTAGATCACTTGGCAGACACTCAACTTCAAGGTGATCCAAATTAGTCACTAGAATAGCTGACAGCTCTTTCACCGCCGACGCTTCACCGATAAACTTAATTGGAATGTCAGTGTGAATTTTTTCTTTCATGTTGACTTGGTGAAAATCAATATGGGTAAACTGACTCACCGTCGGATTAAGTTGGTGATCCTGAATCAGCACTTTCACGGGCTCTTTTCCGTCAACGACCAAGTCAACCAGTGCACTCTCGCCGGCTTGTCTATAGACACGTTCAAAACGAGCGTGATCAACGGTCAGGTTTGTTGGTTTGATATCGTGTCCATACAAAACAGCCGGGACTTTACCCTGCGTTCGTAATGCGCTTACTTTTTTTCCGGTTTCCTCTCGCGAGGTTACCTCCAACCGTAATGTAGCATTTGTCATGTCGTAGTAGTACTCATGTATTAGTATTAATCAAAATGGTCAATCAGCACTTTTTGCTTGCTCAAGAATTGATGCGCTTCAAGTACATCGTCGGCATTGATTGCTCTGCCGTCTCTAAACTTCAAGACATCATCACTAGAAAGGTCGGTAATCAGTCCGATAGAGCTAACTCCCATGGGGTTTGACATAATCACCGCCAGTACTGCAGATTTGCAGTTACGGCACTTAACGTAGATCAGGTGAGCGTTTTCTGACTCATCTAAAATCTTCGCCTCAAGTGGGTCGTACCGAAGACTACACACGGGACAGTGTGTTATCAACGTAGCATTATCGCTATTGAACAAGTTGAAAAACTTATCCTGCATACCTCTAATATTCTCAATATAGCTAAAAAGATTGATTTAGTCAAGAGCTTGCCGTGTTAATAAAAAAACAAGCGTGCCGGGGTAGAGGGTGTAGGGGGAAGGGGCGGGCTTCGCAACTCCGAGCCCCTTCCCCCTACAAAAAAGATTGCCGCTTTCAGGGGAATAACATAAGGGATGTGGGCGCAGATTAAGCGTTACTGCGATTTCTAATAATCATCCCCTCCACAATCCCAATCATCGCCAAGCTAATCACCAAAAAACTACCTCCATAGCTAACAAACGGTAAAGAAATACCAGTGACCGGCACAATCCCAACGTTCATGCCAACATTAATAAATATATGACTAAAAAATATGGCGCTTGCACCCAATATGAAGAAAGTGGAAAAATTATCCCGTGATCGTTGCACCGCCCGTATCAAACGATAAAAAATGACCCCCCACAAAAAGAGGACCAATGACACGCCCAAAAACCCAAGCTCTTCAGCAATCACCGCAAAAATAAAATCAGTTTCGCTGGCTGGTAAAAACTTAAGCTGGCTCTGTGAACCAAATCCAAGTCCTCGTCCGGTTAATCCACCAGCACCCACTGCGGTAATTGCCTGCGTTACATGATAGCCAGTGTCATAGGGATCAGACTGAGGATTGAAAAAAGTGATAATACGGTCGCGCTGGTAATCAGCAAACAGAAAAAACCAGGCGACAACTGCGCTGATCACCAGCACGAGTCCGACTGCGGCTAAGTATTTGATATTCACACCAGCAAATATCGCCAGCAACATCCAGATCAAAAATAAGATCATCGCTGAACCAAAATCCGGTTGCAGCACTACCAGTAAAAAAAATAATCCCGTAGCAAGCGCGCTTAATACAAAATTTTTCAAACTGCGTGCTTCCTGACCGCGGGTACTTAAAAACCAAGCTAGAAAAATAATCAACGCCACTTTGGCCAACTCAACCGGTTGAAAGTTAAACCCGGCGATAGAAAACCAACCAGTGGTACCGCTCACGGTAACCCCGAAAAAAATAACCAGTAGTAATAACGCACCAACCCCCAGATAGACAAAAAAACTGTAGTCTTCCCATAAGCGGTAATCAATAAGAGACAAGATGAACACCGCGGCCAAGCCAATACCCGCAAAGAGTAGCTGTTTTTCGAAATTACCAAAATCCGGCTGATTATGGGAAATGGCAATACTGTAGATAGCGGCTAAGCCAAAACACAACAATAAAAAAACCGCGCCAAATAAAATCCAGTCAAAGTTGCGTAAATTGATAAATAGTGAACGAAACATAGTGGGGATATTGTAACACAATTTGTCATTCTGAGCACCTGGCTTGTCATCCTGAGCGAAGCGAAGGATCCCTGAGATCCTTCATCCCGCTAGAGCGGGATTCAGGATGACAGAAAAAGAAAGACGCCCCGGAAAAGCAAGCGTCTTTCGACTACTGCCTCGGGGCGTCGGTTAGCCTACCGGAACGATTGGAGAATTTCGTTCTCAAAATCGAATATGGTAGTCTTTCGGTCCTCCTTAAGGACAAGGGCCAGAGCTGCTTCAAAGCATTTCTTTACTTCCGGGTGCCGACCACTCGCACCCTTGATGAAGTAAAAAATGTGTTCTGGATCTTTCCTCAACAACTCCCTTATAACTTGTTGGTACGGGTAAGTTTCACCCGGGAGACCATGAAACCCATGCAAGTAGGTCCCAATCAAACTGGCAGCTGCGAGTGGTTCCCATTTTTCAGGATTCAAAACGATATCATGCATCTGTGAGTCAAATGGAGATTCCACAAGGATTCCGACACGCTTAAGAAAATGGAGAACTTCAGCCATGTTCCTAGTCTCTAGAATTACGTGGCAAGCCATTCTAAAGGCGTGCTTTTTTTTGCGCTTACTGTCGGCGCGGTACTCCACAATCTTTACCGTCATGCAAACGGTAATCACAATCCCAACCAGAATAGCCAGTGCTTCTAACATAATTTTCTCCTCTTTTGCACTCGGAAGTGCAGTTTTGCGTCCGGAGACGCGGTTTTTGGTCCGGAGACCATAAAAAGAACTAATTATATAATACCATACTTCAATAAAAATGTCAAGGATATATCTAAATTATTGAATAATTTAAGCCATTTTTTAACGAAAATTCATTAAAACACAAAAAGATGATATAATCAATTAAAGAGATTAATCAAATTTACTTCACTTACCAGCTTACTAGCTGTCTCAATGGATTTCCTAGACCACAAAACCATCTACACCATCATGCACCTCTTTGGCGTGGCCATGGGCGCAGGCGGCGCCTATATGAGCGACATCATGTTTCTATCCTGCTTGAGGGATCGGGTGTTTAGTAAAACTGAGGTACGATTTCTTAAAATCGGCAGCGGAATGGTTTGGACCGGACTACTGATACTCTTTTTGTCTGGCTTTGGCATGTTTACCCTTAATCCTGGTCATTACGTTGAATCAAGTAAATTCTTAGCCAAGATGATTATTGTGGGCGTGATCGCTCTTAATGGCGCAATCATGCATACCGTACAAATGCCGCTGATACTACGTCACCAAGGTGGACACTTTCCTTCATCTGATGAGTTTGTCAGAAAAACGCCACTACTACTCATTGGCGGTGCAATTTCAATCCCCTCTTGGACATTTGCCATTGTCCTTGGTGCCCTACGGGGGCTCCCCTATTCTATTGGACAGATTCTCTTGGTATACGCGGCTGTTCTGGTCATTGCAATAACTACCGCGTTGGTTTTAAAAAACACACTGTTTTTTGGATCATCTTCCAAGAAAAAATAAGCCACTTCCTTCAGAAAACAAAAAATCCCGAGCCTAACGGGATTTTTTGTTTTTTTAAATTTTACTTATTCAAAGCTCACTGGGATCCGTAACTCGTCATCATACTCAGGCAACCCCGATGGGTTATCTTTATGAAGAATTAACACCCCACTGGTAGCATTGCCGGCGTCAAATAGTAGCGTACTTTCAAATGGTACAAAATCTTCAGTCATCCACTCACCTTGGGCTTGAGCATAGTGTTGTACCAGCACCGTGCCATCACTGGCACTCAGCTCCACTGGAAAACTGGCCTCAAAATACCAAGTACCGCGCGCTTCTCCGCGAATGACTAAGGGGCTGGTTACTACCTGATTCTCCAATGGTGAGGTAACGCGAACCAGATCTTTATAGGTGATGACCACTGGTTCGTCATTGTCTAGTGGAGACGTAGTAGTATTCCCTACGGGCTCATCAACCGTTGGCGTAGGAAACATCACGTACACGCCCACCACCACCAGAAGCACAACAAGCACGATACCAATGATAAAAAAAGTATATTTCATTTATTTTTCAGTATTATCTTGTTCTTGAAATCCTACTACAGTGCGAAACTTTTTCCAGGTGCGCATACCCTTGCGCTGTTGGGCTGTATGTTTTTCTTTAAAACGACGAATTTCCCGCTGCAGTTCATCTCGTGCTTCAAGTACGGCGCTATTAATATCTTCACCAGTTATCTGAACACGAAACGTCTGACCGGGAATGCCAAGATCAATCTTTGCTTCAAAAATATTACCGTGCTCATGGTGATTGGTAATCTTCCCGACTTCAACCCATGCTTGGATTTCATCGGCCGGCACGTGCAAAAAACGCTGCAGTTCACCAATTTTTTCTTCAATAAAATCTTTCAGGACGTCAGATAGTTCGGCATTTTTGGCATGAATATGAAACTGCATAACACTTGTAAGTATAGCATACATACCCGATGTGCGAATAGCTAAAGAAGCAGCTCGGCTATCAGCCGCAAGTTACATTTTTATCATTCCTGCCAAAATATCGCGCATGATTTCTGAGGTGCCACCCAAAATAGAAAACGTCTGGGAATCACGATAAACGTGTGATAACCAGTGTGATCGGACAAACCCTTCAGCGCCGTGCAGTTGTACACACTCCCGCAAGACTTCTTGAACCGTTTCACCAACAAACAGCTTTAACGCCATAATATCCGCCTCAACATTATCACCACGACTATAGCTGTCAGTAACCGCATAGGTGGCTTGTTGGGCGGCAAACAGCTTGGCATGTAGCCCAGCTACTTTGTGCCGGATCGCTTGCTTGCGTGAAAGCGGTGAGCCAAAGCGTTCTCGATTTTTTAAAAATTCAATCGTTTCAGTAAGGACAAACTGTCCAAGCGCCACGCCATATGCCGAACCAATCAAACGCTCACGCTGAACAAACTTGGTGATATAGTAAAAACCGAAACCCGTCTTACCCAGTAGATTTTCCTGAGGCACGTCACACTGATCAAAAATAATGTGCCCCATGTCACCAGTGTTTAAACCGTTAGTGCTCAAGCGAACTTTAGTGAGCCCCTTGAGTTTTGCCGGCATCAGTAGCAAGTCAAAGGCCATACTAGTATCGCGCTCAGTAGTGCTGTCGCTGCGTACTAGGGTCACAATGGTATTAGCTACCGAGCCATTGCTGATATATTTTTTTTCAC
>JAHFHR010000094.1 GCA_023246815.1 bacterium
TGGCACTGGCCAGCTGGTTGACCAATTGTGCCAACGGTACGCCAATCTGTCGATACTGCACCGTGTTTCCAAGGAAGGGCTTGGCCGGGCGTATGTTGCCGGGTTTAAAGAGGTGTTGTCGGCTGGAGCGGATTTTATTTTTGAAATGGACGCTGATTTATCACATGACCCATCGCACATCCCGCAATTTTTGACAGCGATTCAAGCCGCCGATGTTGTTCTTGGCTCACGCTATATCGCTGGCGGCGGTGTTAAAAATTGGAATATAGCCCGTCGACTGATTAGCTATTTTGGCAACCGCTACGCACGATTCATTTTGTCGCTGCCGTACCATGATCTGACCGGCGGATTTAAGTGTTTTCGTCGTCAGGCGCTTGAACAGCTCAACCTTGATAGTCTCAATTCTTTAGGGTACAATTTTCAGATTGAAACTACCTACGCGGCGCACCGGGCCGGCTTTCGGATCAAGGAAGTCCCCATTGTCTTTACCGAGCGAGTGGAAGGCAAGTCAAAGTTTAATTTTAAAATTATGCTGGAAGGATTTTGGCGAGTGCTGGCATTGCGGCTTCGCATTACACCCTAAGCGATGACACTACCACAACTTTTTAAAAATATTTCAAAGGGTGAGTGGGTTTTCGTGGCGCTGCTGTCGGCAGCGCTTATGGTTATTACCACCGCACCGGCAGTGTACGGTTGGCTGTACACACCGCCTGATCACATTTTTACGGCCATGCACTTTGTCTCCGCCGATGATTGGTTTGTCTACTATTCACTTATCAACCAAGGCAAGGCTGGGCAGCTGTTATTTAATGACTTATTTGCGGCGGTGCCACATCTAGCAGTGCTGCGGCCGGAGTGGTTGGTGGTTAGCTGGTTGGCGGCGGCATTTAATTTGCCTGCACCGGTGGCTTTTCATCTGGCGCGCATCACCCTGATTCCGCCGTTGGTGGCGGTGAGCTATCTTTTTTTAAGCTATTTTTTTAAAGACTTACTCTGGCGCAAGTTTGCCCTGTCAATGCTGCTGTTCTCTTCGGGCGTGGGGGTTATCTTTATCTATCGTTTATTTCTGTATCCAACTAACTTTTTTGTTGATCATTTTCGTTGGCCGATGGACTTGTGGGTGCCAGACATTAATACTTTTTTAACCATGTTTACCTCGCCACATTTTATCATTGGGACTATTTTGTTGTTTGCTATTTTGTTACTCACGGTGCTGTTTGTTGAAGCCTGGCGGTTTTCGTACGCGCTGTGGTCAGGGGTATTGGCACTGGCGCTTTTTTGGATTCATCCATTCCAGGTGATCAAACTGTTTTTAGTCATGGGAGCATTTTTTGGGTGCCTGATGTTGCGCGACAAGAAATTAGATTGGCGGTTGGTTAGGTATGGCGCCATTGTGAGCGTACTGTCATCACCAGCGATCGGGTACTATCTGTGGTTGCTCAAAGTGGACTGGTTGACTGCACAACGGGCGCTACAAAATATTAACCCCACCACGCCTTTGTATCTGACGTTGGTTTCGTTTGGTGGATTGGGTATATGTGCCGTGGGCGCAGCATGGTACTTGATTCGCGAAAAAAAAATATGGCAGACACCATATCTACTGCTTATCGCGTGGGCGTTGGCTCAGCTGGCGATGTTATACGCGCCGATTGCATACCAGCGCCGCACCGGCCTGGGGTTTCACTTTCCATTGGTGGTGTTGGCGGTGTTTGGCATGGGGCATCTCTATCAACGGTACCACGGGTTTATTCATAAGCACGCGGCCATGGTGGTGGTGTCCGGGCTCTTGATTTTCTTACCCTCAACACTATTTGCTTTGGCTGCTGATGTTATGGTGTATAGCCAACAGCGAGAGGACTCCTACCTTCATCTGGATGAATATGAAGGGTATACTTGGTTGCGCGAACACACTGCGGCTGGTAGTATTATTTTTTCCAGCGTTCGTACGGGCAATATTTTGCCGGCCTACGCGCTGCGTACCAGCTATGTTGGTCATGCTGTTGAGACCCCGTTGTTTAATGACAAAAAAATCGAGCCAAGTTGGTTTTTCGCAAGCAATCGTGAAAAAACCATTGAACAAGCATTTTTACGTGAGCGGGGGATTGATTATCTTTTCTACGGTGCTCGTGAGCGGAAGTTAGGTGTGTATGATCCGGCTATTAAAACCTATCTGTTGTCGGTCTATGAAAGCGAGACCGTTAGTATTTATCAAGTATTATGAAAAAACTAATTCAAACTATTTCGACGGGTGAGTGGAGATTTGTTGCGGTGTTGATGGTAGTGATTATGTTTTTGACTGGCGTGCCTTTTTTGTACGGTTGGCTGAGCGCGCCGGCCGGCGCAGTATACAATGGCTTGCATGCGTTAAGTCCGGGGGATGTACCGGTGTACTATTCATATATCACTCAAGTTGCTCATGGTGATTTTTTTGTTAAAGATTTATTTACCAGCGAACCGCAGACGCTTGGCACCTTTAATGTCTGGTGGACCGGTGTGGGGCTTTTAATGCGGTGGTCTGGCTTACCAGTGGAGCTAGTTTTTCAGCTATCTCGTTTGGCCATGATCCCG
>JAHFHR010000035.1 GCA_023246815.1 bacterium
TTCACGAAGCGCAGCGTCGGTAGAGATTGACACGCAGCGTTTGTAGTCAGGTTTTCCCGTGCCTTCCATTAAACCCGGGATTTCTTTGAACTGACGACGCACTTCGGTTACCATCGCAAACGCTGCTTTGCCCACTGACTGCATGGTTAAGGCACTAAACACAAATGGTAACAGTCCACCAAGAAAAATACCAACCAGTACATGTGGCTCAAGGACATTAACCACTTCAAGACCGACGATCTCAGTATATGAAATCAATACGACGAGTGCGATCAGCGCAGCGGCTGACACCGAAAAACCTTTGCCAATAGCGGCGGTGGAATTACCAACAGCGTCAAGCACTTCCGCGCGCTGTCGCACTTCCGGACCAAGTCCAGCCATTTCCGCAATGCCAGCAGCGTTGTCGGTAATCGGACCATACACGTCCGTTGCCAAGGTAATGCCTAGCGATGCGAGCATGCCAATCGCTGCGATTGATACACCAAATAGTCCCGCGACTGAAAACGCAATCAAAGTTGCTGCAGAAACAGCTACGATTGGAACAATGGTAGAAAGCATACCGGTTGCCAAGCCAGCAATAATTACCGTTGCTGCACCGGTTTGTCCAGCCTCAGCAATTTTTTGCGTTGGTCGGTAACGATCAGAGGTGAAGTATTCTGTTGCTAAAGAAATCACCACACCGGCAAACAACCCTGACAGCAGCGCCCAAAAAATACTAAAATTGCCGGGAAGCAAATAAAAGATAACGGGAACAGAGAGTGCCAACGTCACCACATTGGCCACGCTGATAGCAGCGTTCATCACCATGTGCGGTTTGTCATGTTTGAAAAATTTCACCACGACATTGCCAACGAGTGACCCCAGAATACCCATAGCCGCAAGAAGCATCGGTACATACACCGCCTGCTGTCCAAAAGTAGCGGCGGTTAACCCACCGAGCGCGGTGGCTGAAATGATAGCCACGACATAGGTCTCATACAAATCAGCACCCATACCCGCAACGTCACCGACGTTGTCACCGACGTTGTCGGCAATCGTGGCCGGATTGCGCGGATCGTCTTCGGGAATACCAGCTTCAACTTTTCCAACAAGATCAGCACCAACGTCAGCCGCCTTGGTATAAATACCACCGCCGACGCGGGCAAAGAGCGCTACAGAACTGGCACCAAACGCAAAGCCAAACAGCGATTCCGGATTAGCGGCATCAAAGAAAAAGATAAATGCGGTAATCACACCCAGTAGACCAAGTGATACTACTGCCAACCCAACGACGCTGCCGGCAAAAAAGGCCACTTGCAAACCTTTACCAATGCTGTCGCGTACCGCTTCAGCGGTTTTGGCGTTGGCGCTAGTGGCCACTCGCATGCCGATATTACCTGAAGCAATAGAGATCACCGCGCCAAATACAAACAGCACTCCAGTACGCCAGCCAAGGCCCGGCAAAAAAGTAAGCAGTAGGCCAACTACCGCGATAAAAATACCAAGGATGCGGTACTGACTATTAAGGTAGGTCATCGCTCCTTCGCGAATATATCCGGAGATTTCTTTGGCTTTCGCATCGCCATCGGATAATTGCTTAGTGCGCATTGCCAACCAAACAGCAACGACGATCCCGATACCGGCGATAACTACTGACCAAACTATATACTGTGACATTGTGTTAAAGGTTAATGATTAATAGGAAAACATTTTAAACTGTCATTCTCATTGGAGTTTATCCCACACCTGCCTACCGTCAGGCAGGCTTAATGCGGGACGGGAATGACAAAAGACTTATTCACCTTCCTTTTTCTTTTTTTTCTTTTTCTTGGTATCGGCAGCATCACTTGCGGCTGAATCTGCTGTATCCGTTTTTTCTTCTTTTTCTTCTAAAACAGCTACTTCTGCTACAACTTCAGACTCAGCCCCCTCAGCTGCTATTTCTGTTGACGCAGCGTCAGTCTCGGCTTCACCATCTTCAAGTGCAGCATCAACTTTCTTATTACCATCTGAGACAATGTCAATCTTCCAACCAGTAAGTCGAGCGGCGAGACGGACATTTTGACCACCCTTTCCAATGGCCAGTGATAATTGATCCTCAGCCACTTTTGCCCGAGCTACTCTATTTGTTTCATCAAGATCAATCTGCAGGATCTTAGCTGGTGATAATGCATTGGTGATGTATTCAACCGGATTCTCACTATACTTAATAATGTCAACTTTCTCCCCTTTCAATTCAGAAATGATCGTCTGAATACGCGCGCCACGCTGGCCAATGCATGAGCCAATCGGATCAATGTTGTCGTCCTCAGTATAGACGGCAATTTTTGAACGGGAACCAGCCTCACGCGCCAAATTTTTAATCTCCACCACGCCACTGGCGACCTCCGGAATTTCAGTAAAAAAAAGTTTACGAACAATTTCCGGATGCGCGCGCGACACAATAATCTCCGGCCCTTTCGTCGTTTGCGTAACCGAAGTAACATACACTTTAATGTGCGTACCAGGCATGTAGTTTTCAGCACGAATCTGTTCTTCGGGCGGCATCAGCGCGGTAGTACGGCCAAGGTCAATAAGTACCATTGGACCCTCACGGCGCTGCACCGTACCCACCAAAATTTCACCTTTCTTTTCTTTAAACTCTTCAAAAATAGTCTCACGTTCGGTCTCGCGAAGCTTTTGGACAATTACTTGCTTCGCGGTCTGCGCGGCCATGCGGCCAAAGTCTCCGGGGATTTCCAGCTCGGTAACAATCTCCTCGCCAACTTCATATTTCTTATTAACTTTTTTTGCGTCCGAAATCTGAATCATCGTTTTTGGGTTAAATCGACGGACTTCTTCTTCAGTTTCACCCTCAGCACCAACGGTTTTTTCAACTCTTGGTTTTTCTTCAAATCGTGGCCGCGGACCGTCCGATGCTTTGGCGGCAGCACGAGCCGCCTCTTCGGCTTCAAGAGCAGCTAGCTCTTCTTCCGGAACATCAGCAACTATTTCTTTAACGTCAAAAATACGGGTACGGCCCGTTTCCAGCTCAAACTCGGCTTTGATATTTTGATTCTTCTCGCCGAAATCTTTTCGGTAGGCGGCGGCGAGGGCCGCTTCAATAGTTGTGATCACTGCTTCAACCGAGACACCTTTTTCATCACAAATCTGCTTGACTGCAGCCGCGATGGATTCTTGATTCATTGCCATAAATAGACATTAGAATAAATTAATAGCATCATACTATAGATACGTCTCAAAAAAAAGTGGCAGCCCATTGGCTACCAAAATCAGAGTTTCTATCATGATATCTATAGTATAGGGTACTTTATAAAAATTGTCAACTCTTTATTGACTTCCATATCCCTTTAAACAGCAGGGTTTCCGCCGCTGGTTAGATTAAGGTAACTAAACTCGCGGTGCGATACGCACAGACCCCGTCACAGAAACACGACGGGGTTTTCTTTTTAAAAAGGACCAAGGTGAAGTTAATAAATACAATTAGGAAAATGCCGTATGTCTACCCGCCCATCTCGTGACATCATGATCGCCAACACGTCAATCTGCCAGGGGCCGTAACGGTTTACCATGTAGTGCGTAGCGGTCACCACCAGTCGCCGCATTTTCTTTTTCGAAATTGCATCTTCGGGATACCCAAATAATCCTGAACGTCTAGTTTTTACTTCGACAAATATGGTCACATCATCTTTAGTGCAGATTAAATCAACCTCACCATAGCGGGTGCGATAATTTTTTTTAATCACAACATGGCTGCGTTGTGTAAGATATTTTTCGGCAATGCGTTCACCAAAGTCTCCAAAATTTTTTTCTGACATACGTATCTTTGACATGTTATATAAAATCAGTTACAATCCAGCTGCGGAAATGGTGCACACAACATGAATATGGGAGGAAAAAATCATGCCACTATTTTCAAATTTTTCGTGGAGGAGTCCCAGAAAACAGGCTACCAAAACTGGTGCGGACGCACCAAAAAAACCTGCTTCCTTGCCTTTTCGAGGTATCTGCTCGTGTGTCTGTGGAAATCGGCTCTACACAAGAGAGCTATGGCAAAAGCCTCGAGAATGGTTTGCACTCGTCAGCGAAGAACCATTTCGATTCAGTGATTACCCCATAAAACATTGCCCCTCATGCAAAAGGGCCTTGGTCCTAACAACATGTACCGACTTTGTTTGCAAATTCGACAGTGGTCCGCCGCCAACTCAAAAATAACGGCAACGATTTGCAAAAATGCCTGTCTCCGCCGCCGCTCCCCGTGAGTGGCGGTCTTTTATAAACAAAAAGCGCCCCCCCCATGGGGCGCTGTGTTGACTTACGTACAGTATACTCCTACGGCATGTATTTTTCAAACGCTCGTTTTTGATCAATTTCTTTTCGTAATTTTGGAGCTCTTACTTTAAGGTAACGCAGAATGAAAAACGCCCAAGTTACTGCGATCACGCCAAGTATCAAAAGAATAAACCGACCGGCCAAAATAACCACTCCTTGCCACGCAAAAAAGACGTAGACCAGTCCGATGATACCCATGGTTAAACACAAATCAACAACCTGACGGTATGCTTTAATTTTAATCCCGTCGTTGAGTTTGCGAGATGTTATTTTAATAATAATACCAATGACAACCAGTCCGCCAAAAATAACACTCAAGATAAGCACCGCGCGCAGAGACATCGCCGGCGGGCGCAGAGAAAATAAGTGGCTGGGATTAAAAAAATACTGTAGATATTCCATAGCTATGGTTTCTCAAAGATAAGTCCAAAGTGATACTCACCAGGTTTAAATTCCTCAATAAAGTTAAAGCCGACTTCTTTGGCTAACGTTTGAATTTCATTTTTACCAACACGCGCTTCTAGCGGCGGACCAAATGGCATTTCCTTTTTTATCCAATCAACCACCAGTAGGCGTCCGTCTTCAACCAGTAACCGATACGACTCCTCAAGCATGGCTTTATGCTTTTGGGATTGAAACAAAGTGTTCACCAACAGTGCGAAATCAAGGCTAGCTTCCGGAATGTTGGTGGCACCGCGGATTTCAAGATCGCTCCACACTGAGCGGATATTGTTGATACCTTCAATCCGAGCCTTACTAGCTACATTCTTAAGCACAGACTTCATAATGTCAACAGCGTAGACAATGGTACTGCCACCGGCCAAGTACGCGGCGGGAATGATAAAATGCCCAGCTCCACCACAGCCAAGGTCCGCCACTTTTGAGCCGCGTTCTACTCCCAATTTTTTTAGAATTTTCAGCGGTGAAAGCAATTCATTGCCGCCAGAGACAAAAGTCATGATAGCTTACCTTATGAACTAATAAAATTGTAGCACGATAATTTACTATAAGCTACTCGCCCGCATCGCCTACGCTCAGCGTTGGCGATGCGTCTAGCTAACAGCTTATGATAGTAGATCACTCATTGGGCGAAAGCTACGGCGGTGAATCTCACACATCCCATGAGTATTGAGCATATGAAAGTGGTGGTCAGTGCCATACCCCTTGTGATGCTTAAACCCCCACAGGCTATACTGCTCATCAAACTGATCCATCATAGTGTCGCGAGTAACTTTGGCAATGATGGAGGCCGCAGCAATACACCGTACTTTATGATCACCATTGATAATGGCGGTCATCGGCGTATCGCCAAAGCTTACCGCCAATGCGTCGGTAAGCACATACGACGGCGCGAGTGTTAACTTAGCTACCGCGCGTTGCATCACCAACACGTTGGCCGGTCCAATGCCGATTTTATCAATCACCGAAGCGCTCACCGCTGCCACTGACCACGCCAAGGCGTGTTCAATAATTTTTTCATACACTGCTTGCCGCTGCGGCTTGCGCAGTAATTTTGAATCTTTAATACCACTGATTCTTTTTTTCGGATTGAGCACTACGGCTGCGGCAACAATTGGTCCAGCCCATGCCCCACGGCCGGCTTCATCAACACCAGCAATCATCGCAAAACCTTTGCGGGACAATTTTTTTTCGAGTCGCCTATTAGGAAAAGACATACTAGTAATTAGAAATTTTGTTTGGGATATCTTGTGATTAAACCGTACATTATGAGATACAAATTGTGGGCAAGTAGTGTATAGCTGCGGTATAACTGCAGCGTAGCATAAAAAAATGAAAATGCCCTACTATTCTTGCTGATGTAAGCTAAAAATAGCTCATTGACACTAACGGCGAGCGCGGATTATGCTTAACATCCAAACGTCTAATTCATAATCATCGGAGGGTATGATAGACAATCTCAAAACTGAGGCCACTCGTGCCATCAGGGCAGGTGAAAAACTACAGGACCACTACCGACGTATGGAAACACAGTCGGACAACCCGCGGGTGCGGGCGGTGCTGCACGATCTGCTACTAATGGAAGAGATGAACGAAGTACTACTTCGCTCAATCAACGAACGTCTCGGATAGTCAGATTATCATCAACGGAGTAATTAACCTTAGCAGTAAGGAACGAGGACTTATTTTTTCAAAACGGCGCACGGCCGCTTTTTTTTATTATAGCAGTGTTCTTGAGTGAAAGAAAAACCGCCCCAACGAAGAGTGACGTCGGGGCGGGACTTGAAAAAATGTGGGACAGGTTAGTAGTTGGCTAGCGCCAACAGCTCATGTGATGCGATGATCACGAACTGATGGTGTTCATCACTCCCATGCTGCTGCGGCACACGAACCGTGTACCCATCAGGGAGACGGCGGGCGCTGCCAAAAAACTGGAGACAACGTCCGGCGGCGTGCTGACCAGACTTCTTGCCATCAGGCAAGGCAAGAAGATGAGGTGAACTCGGTCGCTTTTGAAAAGTGACCCCGTTCGGCCTGGGATACCGTAAGAAGCCACGCGGTATGCCCACCTCACGAACCATCAACCAATACACCGCAAGTACGGTACCAGTAAGAATCTGGGAAGTAATATCGTCCCAGGGGACCTGTTCGGCACTCTCAAGCTGACCATCATGCAAATCCAGATTGTGAGTTTTCCCATCCGCCAAACAGATGGTCACCGTTGCATTAGGGAAAGCACCACTCACCGATTTAAGTGTTGCTCTCTTGAGCCCTACGCTCACTAATTCACGTTGGCGAAACTCCATGGTCTCGCCTTTCGGATGAGGGATTCGAAACGCGTCGGTTTTGATCTTATCCCAGAATTGAGGAGCAATGGGCTCCTGAGTAGCTAAGGCTACCGCTGACGATGCTGGTGCTACGGGACTGGTTTGTGGGCGCATGGCTGGGTTCCTCCCTAGGTTGTTGCTGCCCCCATTCAAAGTACTACGTTGCGTCTAGGGTAAAACGTTCTTGTCTAATTGTCAACAAAACCCCTATTTTAAAAAATAGGGGTTTTGAAGATATTTCTTACTATTTCTTAGTTAATATCTGCCTTCAGCTTTGAGATGTTCAAGATAGCGCTCTGCGGCGATGGCCGCGGCGGCACCTGACCCAGCGGAAGTAACGGCCTGTCGAAAAAAATTATCCTGAACGTCACCGGCTGCGTACACGCCCACCAGATTAGTCTGCTGTTTTTTGTCAGTAATGATGTAATTCAGCTGATCAAGGGTAGTACTATCTTTGAAAAGCGCGGTGTTGGGCAAATGTCCGATTGCTAGAAAAAACCCATTAGTGGTGAGTTCACGTTGCGCTCCAGTTTTTAAATTTTTTAACTTGACACCAGTGACAACCTTGCCGTCACCAAGCACTTCCAGTGCTTCGCTGTCCCAGATAACCGTAATTTTGTCACTAAGCTTAAGCACACGATCTTGCATAATCTTACTGGCGTTAAAGGTATCGCGTCGATGTATAATCGTAACGTGGTCCGCAAATTTATAGAGTGCTAGCGCCTCTTCCATGGCTGAGTCACCGCCGCCAACCACTACCGTTTTTTTGCCACGATAAAAGGCCGCGTCGCATACCGCGCAGGTTGAAACACCCTTACCAAAATAAGTGTCTTCGCCGGGAATATTGAGACGACGCGCAGACGCACCTGTACAAATGATGACCGTACGAGCGAGGTAGGT
>JAHFHR010000036.1 GCA_023246815.1 bacterium
GTTGCCGAAATCACCCCAAACCGTTTGATTAACGCCCGACCGGTTATTGGTTCGGTCAAGGAATTTTTCATGAGTTCACAGCTGTCGCAGTTTATGGATCAAACCAATCCACTGGCGGAACTCGAACACAAGCGTCGCCTTTCGGCGCTGGGCCCGGGCGGTTTGTCACGCGAACGTGCTGGCTTTGACGTCCGCGACGTACATCCGACTCATTACGGTCGCATTTGTCCAATTGCCACACCAGAAGGTCCAAACATTGGTTTGGTCGGCCATTTGGCGACCTATGCTCGCGTTAATGAGTATGGGTTTATTGAAACTCCATTCCGCGTCGTGAAGCATGATGTTGAAAATAAAGCCTCCCAGACGCAGGATGAGTTTGCCCGCATTGACATTATTGACCCTGAATCAAAGAAAGTGATTGTTAAAGCCGGTGAAAAAATTACCACGGCGTTGGCTAAAGAATTAGAAAAACACAAAGCTATCACTACCGTCGCTGTTAAACCGCGGGTCACCAGTGAGATTCGTTACCTGACCGCTTTCCAAAGTGAGAGCACGGTGAGTACTTCAGCGACCACGCCTACCGGCGACGATGGGTACTTTTTAGTTGAGCGAGCTGAGGTTCGTCGCTATGGAGAGCCGGAAATTGAACACGTTGAAGTTATTGATTACATGGACGTTGCGCCGAACCAGATTGTATCGGTGGCAACATCACTGATCCCATTTCTTGAGCACGATGATGCGGTACGAGCGTTGATGGGTTCAAACATGCAGCGCCAAGCGGTGCCGTGTATTGAACCGGATGCGCCGATTATTGGCACCGGACTTGAAGAAGTAGCCGGACGTGATTCGGGGCATGTTATTTTAGCAGAAGACGACGGTGTCGTAACTTCCGTGCAAGGCGATACCATTATGATGTCCTACAAAAAGTTGGGCGAGAAATCATACCGCCTCAACAAGTTTGTTCGCAGCAACGCCTCGACTTGTATTAACCAGCGTCCGATTGTCTTCAAGGGAGATGTGGTGAAAAAGGGCGATGTCATGGCTGATGGACCTTCAACTGATTTGGGGGAACTGGCACTCGGTCAGAACATCACCGTGGCGTTTATGGCGTGGGAAGGCTACAACTATGAAGACGCCATTATTATTTCTGAAAAAGTAGTGCACGAAGATCGTTTTACCTCAATCTACATTGAAGATTTTCAAATTGAAGTTCGTGATACTAAACTTGGTCCGGAAGTAGTGACATCTGATATTCCAAACATCGGTGAAGAGAAACTCAAAGACCTTGATGCCGAAGGTGTAGTACGTATTGGTGCATCGGTATCATCCGGCGATATTCTAGTGGGCAAAATCACGCCAAAAGGTGAAACGGAATTGTCGGCTGAAGAAAAATTGCTTCGTGCTATTTTCGGTGAGAAAGCACGCGATGTTCGTGACAGCTCACTCTATCTTGAGCACGGTGAAAAAGGAAAAGTGGTTGACATTAAAGTATTCTCCCGCGAGAACGGTGACAAACTGTCATCGGGCGTTATTAAGATGTACCAGGTGTCCATTGCCAACTTGCGCAAGATTCAGGTGGGTGACAAAATGGCCGGCCGCCACGGTAATAAGGGTGTGGTGTCTATCGTGCTGCCCCTTGAAGATATGCCGTTTTTGGCCGACGGGACACCGGTTGATATTATTTTATCTCCGCTCGGTGTGGTCTCTCGTATGAACCTTGGACAGATTCTAGAAACCCATTTGGGATTGGCCGCGCATAAGCTTGGGTACAACGTTAAAACGCCGGTGCTCAATGGCGTGTCCGAAGAAACTATTCGCGAAGAACTGAAAAAAGCGGGGTACCATGAGAACGGTAAGATGACTGTGTTTGACGGTCGCACGGGGGAGTCATTTGAGGAACAGGTGACCGTTGGGGTGATTTATATGCTCAAACTCAATCACATGGTTGAAGACAAGATTCATCAGCGCTCAATCGGTCCGTACTCGTTGATTACCCAGCAGCCGTTGGGCGGTAAGGCTCAGTTCGGCGGCCAGCGCTTTGGTGAAATGGAAGTGTGGGCACTTGAAGCGTATGGTGCCGCACACATGCTCCAGGAAATTTTGACCATTAAGTCTGATGATGTTCCAGGCCGCTCAAAAGCCTACGAGTCAATCATTAAAGGTGAGTCAATTAAGCGGCTCAATATACCAGAGTCATTTAACGTGCTGTTGCGGGAACTTAATGGATTAGGGTTACAGATTGAATTGGTCAATGAACGAAAGGGCAGTCTGATTGCCGATGACGAAAATGAGACTAGTACGAGCAGTGCTGCTATTGTCGAAGCGGCATCGGACACTAAGACTGAAAAGGAAGAAGCAACAACTAACGCCTAGCGCCCTATGTCCATGATCAACGATGAAAAGAAAGTAATTGACTTTGACGCCCTCAAGCTGACACTGGCATCGCCTGACCAGATTCATGAATGGTCGCACGGCGAAGTGGTTAAGCCTGAGACTATTAATTACCGAACGCAAAAACCGGAAAAAGACGGGTTGTTTTGCGAACGGATTTTTGGTCCTTCAAAAGATTGGGAATGCTACTGCGGTAAGTATAAAAAAATTCGATACAAAGGCATTGTTTGCGACAAGTGTGGCGTTGAAGTGACTCGTTCCGTGGTTCGTCGTGAGCGTATGGGGCATATTGATTTGGCTTCACCAACATCGCACATCTGGTTTTTGCGCGGGGTACCGTCAAAGATTGGTTTAATGCTTGATTTATCACCTCAGTCGCTGGAGAAAGTGATTTACTTTGCTGATTTTATTGTTACCGAAGTTAATCAAGATTTGAAAAAAGAAACGCTTGAGCAGATCAAGCAGGAATTTAAAGCTAAGAAGAAAAAGATTGAAGACGATTTTGCTCGTCAGCTCAATGTGATCAAGACCCGCATTGGTCAAGAGGGTACCGGCAAGAAACAGGTTGACATGACCACCTTGATTGAGAAAGAAAGTATCGCACTTGAAAAATCACGTGATGAAAAAACCAAGGAGCTTGAAGAAATCATGCGTATTGCCGAGCAGGAGCTTAAAGATCTCAAGCCACTTAAGATTATTTCTGAGAATGTCTATCAGGATTTATCAATTAAGTATGGGCATATTTTTGAAGCAGAAATTGGTGCTGAAGCGGTCCGTAATTTACTTGCCAGTATCAACCTAGATAAGCTCGTCGCTGAACTCGAACAGGAAGTAAAAGCCAACCCAAAGTTGAGCCATGAGGATAAGCTGCTCAAGCGTCTTCGTCTGGTGAAAAATTTTCAGCAAACCGGACTACGCCCTGAGTGGATGATTATGACTACCGTTCCGGTCATCCCGCCTGACTTGCGGCCAATGGTGCCACTTGATGGTGGCCGCTTTGCCACTTCTGATTTGAACGACTTATATCGCCGCATCATCAACCGTAATAACCGTCTGAAACAGCTCAAGGAACTCAATGCTCCTGAAGTTATTTCTCGCAACGAAAAGCGCATGTTGCAAGAAGCGGTTGATGCGCTGATTGATAATTCGGCTCGACATGGCAAGACCGTGGTGGCTTCAACTGGTCAGAAGCGTATGTTGAAATCACTGGCTGATATTCTCAAGGGTAAGCAGGGTCGCTTCCGTCAGAATTTGCTGGGTAAACGTATTGATTATTCCGGACGCAGTGTTATTGTGGTTGGTCCAAAATTGAAATTAGGCCAATGTGGATTGCCGAAGAAAATGGCGCTTGAATTGTTTAAACCGTTTGTCATTAGTAAGCTGATTCAGCGTGAGTACGTACACAACGTTCGTTCGGCCAATCGTTTTATTGAAAGCGGCCGCGACGAGGTGTGGGACATTCTTGAAGAAATTGTTAAAGACGCGCACGTCTTACTCAACCGCGCTCCAACGCTGCATCGTTTGGGTATCCAGGCCTTTAAACCGGTGCTGATTGAAGGTAAGGCGATTCAGGTTCATCCGATGGTTTGTGAAGCGTTCAACGCTGACTTTGATGGTGATCAAATGGCCGTCCATGTACCGCTGACTGAGAAAGCAAAGTGGGAAGCGGAGAATTTAATGCTTGCCTCAAAAAATATTTTAAAACCGGCAACCGGAGATCCGATCGCTCGTCCGACTAAGGACATGGTGTGGGGTAGTTTTTACATTACCTCAATGATTGAGAATGCCAATGGTCACGTTAAAGCATTTTCAACACCTGAAGAAGCAGAGCTTGCCTACCATCTTCGTACTATTAAAGTCCGTGAAAAAATTAAAGTCAAAGCCGATCCGTGGCTTGCTAAAAAGCTTGCGCTGGCCGGTATTACCGACACCATTCTTGAGACATCAGTCGGGCGGATTCTGTTCAACCGAACCTTTGCCGATGGGTACCCTTTTAAAAATGAACCAGCTGACTCAAAAAGTCTGCGCGAGATTGTGTCTGAGTATCTGGAAATGTACGGTACAGAGGTAACCGCTGAGATGCTTGATGAGATTAAAGCGCTTGGTTTGAAGTATTTGACTAAATCCGGCTACTCTTGGGGTATGGATGACATGCCGAAGATTCCTGGCCGTCAGGAAATCATCAAAGCTGCTGAAAAACAGGTTGACGAAGTTGAGCACCAGCACAACATGGGTCTTTTGACCGACAGTGAACGTCACACCAAGATTATTGAAGTGTGGATGGATGCTAAAGATCAGATCGTCAAGAAAAGTAAGAATACACTTGACCCGAACGGTCCGGTATCAACGATGGTTGAATCAGGCGCTCGCGGTAGCTGGAGTCAGCTGATTCAAATCGTTGGCATGAAAGGTCTAGTGACCAATCCGGCTGGTGAAATTATTGAATTGCCCGTTAAGGGAAATTTTAAAGAAGGATTTGACGTACTGGAATACTTTATTTCTACGCACGGCGCTCGTAAAGGTTTGTCTGATACGGCGCTGCGTACCGCAAACGCCGGGTACCTCACCCGACGTCTAATTGACGTGTCTCAAGATTTAATTATTGTTCAGGAAGACTGCGGTGATACCGAGGGTATGGTGTTGTCGCGCAAAGACGCCGAAGCGCTTAACCTTGATTTAATTGATCGGGTGAAGGGTCGTGTCGTTTTTGAAAAAATTACTGACCCAAAAACCAAGAAGGTGATTGTTGCTAAGGGTGACATTATTACTTCAGATAAAGTTGAACCGCTGAAAAAGTTAGGACTTGATGAAATCAAAATTCGTTCAATTATAACCTGTAAGACTAGGCGTGGATTGTGTCAGGCCTGCTATGGTTGGGATTTGGCCTACAACAAACAGGTTACTATTGGGACGGCGGTGGGTATTATCGCCGCGCAGAGCATTGGTGAACCTGGTACGCAGCTGACCATGAGAACATTTCATACGGGCGGTGTGGCTGGGCTTGATATCACCCAAGGTTTACCGCGTGTTGAGGAAATATTTGAGGCGCGGCCGCCAAAGAACCGTGCCCATGTCAGCGATGTTGATGGTAAGGTGGTCATTGAACAGGACAAGACTGCTATTGGTACACGCTTTAAAAACGTTAAGATTGTTCATGAGGCAGTTGATCAGGATATCTATCCGCTTGCCAAGGAAACCAAAACCAGCAAGCAAAAATTGGAAGTTAAAAATGGCGATACGGTTAAAAAAGGCGCCGTACTGTTTCTTGATAAAGAGGGTGAAAAAGTGCTTGCCAAGAATCCAGGCGTTGCTACCGTTGAAAAAGAGCGCGTGGTGGTAGCGACCAAAGAAGAACGCGGGCAGATGTATCGAGTGCCACCAGAGTTCCATTTGATCGTTAAAGATGGCGACCTCGTTAGTAAAGGTACACGTTTGACTAACGGCAGTCTTGATTTACGCCAACTCTACAGTTTGCGTGGCCGAGAAGAAACGCAGCGCTATGTTATTGAAGAGATCCAACAGATCTATTCATCACAAGGCCAGAAGCTGGATAACCGTCATATTGAGATTATTGTACGCCAGATGTTTTCTCGTATCATGATTACTGGTTCTGGTGATACGGAATTATTGCCAGGTCTTAAGATGGAACGTGATGAGTTGTTACTGGTTAATGATGAAGTCAAGAAAAAAGGCGGAGCGCCAGCCGAAGCTGAGGAGTTGCTGTTGGGTATTTCAAAGGTATCATTGTCAACATCCAGCTTTTTGTCAGCCGCATCATTCCAGGAGACATCACGAGTATTGATTAACGCCGCGGTTGAAGGTCGCATGGACCACTTGCGTGGACTTAAAGAAAACGTTATCATTGGTAGACTTATCCCTGCCGGTACCGGCTTCAAGCCTGAAAAACAGAAAAAGTAACGTCTCCAAAAAAACATAGACAATCAACAAAGCGTCCCTTGTTATCTAGGGGCGCTTTGCGTATATACACAGCTGACGGACAGCTGAAATTGTGGTAAAATAAAGAAGTTCTATGGCAAAAAAGGGAAGAAAAAATCGTATTCAAAACCTTCGCGATCTGGACTTTAATCCAGGTTTTGAGGTTTCCCACGAGACCAAGCGTTGGATTATGGTCGTGCTGCTCTTCGTGCTTGGTACGCTGTCGCTATTGAGCTTGATCAACGCCGCCGGTACTCTTGGTGTCTATGTTAATAGTGGTTTACAGATTGGTTTTGGTGTGACGCGGTGGGCCGTACCAGTACTTGTATTTTTGATTGGGTATTCTTTATTTCGACCGGTGCAGTATGGTTTTCGATTACTCAACGGCGTTGGCTTAATTTTGTTTTTACTTGGGTTCAATGGGTTGATTCACGCGACATTTTATCAGCACGATTTAGTGGAAGCCGCTCGATCTGGTATTGGCGGCGGGTACGTTGGATTGATTCTATCGTGGCCATTTTTTAAGTTTATGGGATTTTGGGCCAGCGTGGTGGTGCTGCTTGGCTGCGCGGTGGTTGGATTTATTTTGCTTTTTGAAACGTACATTATTAATCTGCTTGAACGCCGGGCGGAAACGACTGAAAACGAGGATCGTGCAGCGGCCGAGCAATCAACCACTGGGCTTGGTGCTATTGTTGCTGGTCTTCGGCAGCGACTTGACGACCGTCGGGTAGCACGAGCACAAGCACGTCAATCCCAACTGGACAGTGCTTCATATAAAGATGAATATCAGGTTGAAGTTTCGGATGACGATGTCGTCGCACCTGAATTTTCACAGCGCGGCGTTGAAGTTGAAACTCACGGTGGCGTAGGTGACGATATGTCTGCAGTCAACGAAGCTACTGCTGGCGACGCCCTTACTACTAGTGGTGATGCTTCTGAAGACGAGCAGGCACTTACTGTCAGCACCACTAAGTTTAAAAAGATTAAAGTTGACTTGCCCTTGGCGCTGTTTGACGGTAAAACTACGGCGCCTAATGGTGGAGACCTTAAGGCCAACAAAATTATTATTCAAAAAACGCTTAATAATTTTGGTATTGATGCCGAAATGGGGGAGGCTCGGGTTGGTCCAACCGTG
>JAHFHR010000037.1:0-4814 GCA_023246815.1 bacterium
AAGAATTGCAATCTGCACCAGCTGCATCAAAAATACCTACAAAGTCGCGGTTGCTCCACGGGCTACTGCCCAAGCGGAAGCAATAAAAAACTAAGCATCTTTATCAGCTTATAGCTTTTACCTGCCGGTAGGCAGGGCTATGAACTTATAGAAAAGGCTTAGTTTTTTGTTTACCTAAAATTTTTTTATTAATTTTATTTTTTCCATTTCCCCTTAAAAACACGACTACCAGTCGCTTCTCGCTGTTGATGTTCATGATATCGCTCTTTCAATCTTTCGGGGTCAATAGTACGCTCATCCCCTGGATAGCCAATCGCCACCATGGCCATCAACGGCACGTCAGCTGGGATATCAAGTGCAGTATATGGTCGCTCTTTGTCAAAGCCACTCATCTGATGAGTAATCAATCCCATGCTTACGGCTTGAATAATCAGTGATTGAATTGCGGCACCAGTATCATACTGATGCATGCGGTTGGGTTTATTTTTATAGTTAGGAAAAGTCGGAAACGCACAAACCATAAACAACAAAAATGCCTGCTTGGCGTAGGCATTGTCTTCAGTTAAAAAAGAAGCTAGACGATCAAAATTTTCTGGATCGTCTTTAGTGGCGTAGATAATCCGCCACGGTTGTTCATTGCGCGATGATTGCGTCCAGCGCGCGGCTTCAAACAGTGCATCAATTTTTTCCGGCTCAATTGAATCACTAGAGAACGCTAAAGGGCTCCATCGGCGCTTGATCGGATCAAGGAGTGGTGCATCGGTGAGGGCCGGATTTTCTGGGTAGGGAAATCTAGACATGATAGTAATACTCATTTTGAGCACTTATTCCACCATAGTACCACAATTGACCGCCAAGTTTAAATAACGTAATCTGTCTGCGGAAGGACATGCGTTCTTCACAACTGAATAGCAAGGAGGTGGCTATGAAACGCATAGATGTATTAGTAATTGGCAATGGTGGACGCGAACATGCACTGGTTGCAATGTGCAAAAAAAGTCCCCGTGTTAAAAAAGTCTTTGTGGCACCGGGGAATCCTGGAATGGGAAAACTCGCTACCCTTGTTGACATCCACAGTACGGACATTAATGCACTAGCAGCATTTGCCCAAAAGAACCAAATCGGATTGACGGTAGTCGGTCCAGAAGCTCCACTCGAAGCTGGTATTGCTGACCTGTTTAGACACAAAGGTTTGCTAATCTGCGGTCCGACCGCCTACCAAGCGCGCCTTGAACTGTCAAAAGCCTTTGCTGCAAAATTGCTTAAAAAGTATGACATCCCCATACCAAGCAGCAAAGTATGCACCACGCCCGAAGCAGCAATCAAAGCGGTGCGATGTGCTCAGTACCCGCTGGTGGTCAAACCCGATGGCAACACCGGTGGACATGGCGTCAAAATCTGCAAAACTGTTGAACAAGCCATCGCGCATATCAATGCGGTGATGGTGGATCACATCTATGCCTCAAAGGGTGATAGCGGCAATTGTATTGTACTTCAGGAATATCTTGAGGGGCCAGAAATTTCAATCACCCTTCTTACTGACGGCAAGAAGTACATTCTGCTACCCGACGCGAGGGACTACAAGCAACGCTATGATGATGATGTTGGGCCGATGACCGGTAGCATGGGGTCGGTATCACCTTCTCCGGTGATGACTGAGACGCTTCGTAGTCAGATTGAATTGGATATTGTACAACCACTACTGGTGGCAGTGCGCGAGCACTGTAACGGCAACGCTTACTGTGGCGTACTATATCTGGCACTGATGATCACCAATCAAGGACCAAAAGTGCTGGAGGTTAACGTTCGCTTCGGTGATTCGGAGGCGCAAGCGATACTACCACGAATCCAAAGCGACTTGGTTCCGGTGCTACTACAGATCGCCAATGGCAGACTTGAGGCAAACGCGCTCGAGATTGATCCGCGGCACGCCGCGTGTGTCAATCTAGTTTCACGCAAGTACCCCGCACCAGACTTGATGCGGGAGCAAGCGATCACCGGCATTGAAGATGCTGAAACCGTCGCAGGCGTAACCGTATACCATGCTGGTACCAAGAGCAATGAGCAGGGCCAATTGATTGCTGACGGAGGACGTGTGCTGAATGTGATTGGATTCGGTCAAACGCTGCAACAGGCAACACAACAAGCATACAGCGGTACGGCTCACATCCAATTTGACGACAAGTCAATGCGCACCGATATCGGTGAGTGCAGTTAACCCTCAAAACAATACACCGCATGATTGCTCATTGAGCAGTCGTGCGGTTTTCTTTTTAACCATTAACAATTGACTGTTAACTTTTTGACCTAGAGTTAATAGCCAATTGTTAAGGGTTAATGGTTTTTGGAACGAATGTCATACTAACTCAAAATCGTGATCTGTCTAGGGAGTGGAGAGTTGCCTACGTTGACAAGCTCTGAGAAAGGTGCATACTTAAGTAAATAACTCTTTTATATGGATCTTGCCTCAACTACCACCTTAAACACCCTTGACCTAATCAATCTTTCACGAGATATCGCTCAAATAAATCTTGGGTACTTGGGAATTTCAGTAACAATATTAGGCGTGCTGGGTGGAGTTTTTGTTTATTTCAACATTAAGCCTCTCAAAGAGGGCCTGGGTAAGCAGGAAAGTAAAATTGATGAGATTAAATCTGAAGCAAGTGACTTATTAGAAAAATCATCTGTTCTTACCACTAAATCTCTAGCAAGCTTCAAAGAAGATCACTCAAAAGAGATATCATCACAACTACAACAACAGGCAGAGAAGCTTGCCCTAGAGACCAGCAACAAGATAGCCGAAACCGAAAATACCCTCATTGAAAAAATCCACAAGGTTACAGAAAGCGAGGACGCGAAGCTTAAAACGACGCTCTTGTCAGAGATGGACAACAAGGTCACAACTCTTGAAAAATCTCTTACCAAACAAATCAATGACAATCGGAACGAATTCATTAAAGAAACTTCTAGCCTTGGGAAAAGGTTCGATGCCATAAAATCTGATGTTAAGGATCTCAAAAGAGACATCAAAGAGCTCCAGGTCTTCAAGTATGCGAAAGAAGGCAAGATGGGATCTGTTATTATTTCAACCGAACTGTTGAAAGATTCTATCGACGACCCCGATGACAACTGGCGTATACCAAACAGATTGGGAGATTTACAGAAACAAATTAAAGGAGTTAACTTGGAAGCTGAATACATGGCCGATATCGAGAAGCAGCTTGATCGACTGAAGGATAAACCCGAATATAAAATTCTAGTAGAAAACGTAAGACAAGAATACCCCAAAAAAGACTCTACTCACTAGACAGAATCTCATATCCGATCCACGATCGGATCGTATGAAATCTCAATTCAAGGAACTCTATCCGCATCTAAGCGACGATGAGCTAGAGGAAGTCGAGAAGACTCTCAGACAATACATATCGGTTGTGCTCCGGCTCATGGATAGTCTTGAAAGTGATCCCGAAGCAATGCGGGAATATAAGGCTCTGGCGAAGTACTTCAAAAAACAAAACCCCCGGTAGATTCCGGGGTTTTGCTTACCAAAAAAGTTGCCACCGTGGACAACTTTTTTTCGTCTAGTCAAAATTCGAATTTTATGGTCTTGGTCGGAGTACCGGGACTCGAACCCGGGACCTCACGCACCCCATGCGTGCGCGCTACCAGCTGCGCTATACTCCGAAAATAACTTCAAGCACTTTCACCCGCCGAAAAAGGAGGGATAGATGAGTCATGCACCCCATGGTCGCCACAGGCGACCGCTACCAACTGCGCTACAGCCCGCTACGGCGTTGGCTGACTAAACTCGGCTACTGAAAAGAGTACACCAAATGCCCGGCACCAGACAACTACCGATGGGTACTCCTGATAATCCTCAGGTAACACGTAGGTTTGCTCACCAGCTGTGCTCTTAAGACGCCCCAGCGAAATAAACTCTCCAAGATTAGGCCGTAGGCCTTGAATATTTTTTTCTTTGGAAAGATAGACAAACAGATCAGGACCATTAGTTACTGAAAAATTTTCAAATCGTAAAATCGCTTGATCCCCGTGCGCATAAACCGCTGCCTCACCGCGCCCTTGGTGAACCAAGTCAATCATGGTAAATGTCGCTGTACTCGCCTGAGTATATCCGGCCAACTGCTCAGCGGTCATACTCTCCGCGGCTTGCTGAATGATATCAGTCGGTTCAATAGTGAAATTACTATAAAAAAATAATCCGGTACCAATCATCGCCAAAAACAAAATAATTAAGAAGATTAAGAATTTTTTCATACCTCAATTCTAACATAATTGACCACTATATAAAAACGCTCTACACTAACAATAAAGTAACAGAGGGGGAACATTAACAACCACTTGGAGGAGTTGCCATGAAAACGGTAACGTGGGTTACAGTATCATTGCTCTATATCTCGATGATGTGCGGTTGTACGATTGTAGAAGAAACCGAGTTAGTGTCATACCAATACAATGATCAAGAACGTGATGTCTTGGTTAGTATCTACTACCCGCAAGAGCAGATTGAGGCACTACCGTTGGTAGTATTTTCTGACGGATACTTCATGAGTCCAGACTCATATCAGAGTCTGCTGCGAAATCTGGTCCAAAACGGTTATATTGTCGTGGCCCCACACCATCATGACTATCTGGCCATCAACACCACCGGATTTGGACTGTTTAATGTAGAGCTACCACAATTTCTCAGCGACATTGAACAAGCTAGAGATGCCCTCAGCCAAATTGAAGAGTACGCAAACATTACTAACGAAGAGATAATAGCGCTATTCTTTAATCGAGCCTTTAGCAGTAGT
>JAHFHR010000037.1:4824-7331 GCA_023246815.1 bacterium
ACTCGTTCGGCGGGCACACCGTGCTGGAAAAAGTAAGTACCACAAGCGCAAGCTATGACCAGCGGATTCAAGCGGCGGTATTCATGTCGCCGATACATGAGCTCGGAGACGCAACTGGTGTCACGATACCCACATTATGGATGACGGGAACACTTGACGACACTGAATTCTTGAATGGAACCCAGCGCCTCTTTGAGCAGGTTGTCGGCCCAAGCTACTTTCTCAGCCTAAAGAAAGTCGGGCACGTCAGCTTCTCTAGCCAACTGTGTTCAATGGTCATTGGGTTGAGCGCAATCGCGGCGCGTCTACAAGTACCCGATGGCACCTCTGAAACTAACCGAGCCGCGGCCGAAAACTACGGCGAAAAAGGGCGTGCTATTGCTGATGCAACAATCATGTTCTTCAACGCGCAGCTTGAACAAACGATGAGCGATCCATTTGCTGATTCGTTTACTCAAGGCTATGCATTTGGCTACATGGTTGACGCATTTGAAGTCTCTTCGGATTAATAAACAAGTATCAAGAAACGCTCATCCGGCTCGCTGCTGGATGAGCGTTTTTCTATGTATGACAAAAAAAATAATCAGCAGGCGCTGAAATTAATGAACTCCACTTATAGCCAGTCAAATTTTGGCAATTTTACAGCCGGCCGTGTCAGCTTGATCGAGCGAGAGTAGTGTTTGTTCACACCACCATGTTCAATGAGCCGCGTTTGGCCTTGTCGGAGTCGCAGATGTTCGCCTCGGCGAACACCGATTAGACATCCTACGCTCCAGATTGTCCCAAAATTGTCATGGCTATCAAAGTGAAGTTCGCTACTATTTTATCACTCAAAAAAAGACATGTCAAAGGCAAAAAAGAGGCCCAACGCGCGGAAAGCACGTCGGGCCCGAATGGTGAAGAGATGGTTACGCGGAAACCGGTTGATGATTAATCCAGCTTCCTGCCTGACCGCAGTCTTTTCGGAGTGCATCAAATTCCTTTTCAAATGCTCCGCGGTTTTGACAACCATCTGAATGTGGTACGGTCGATGAGATTACTATCACGCAACCACAAGCGCACGTTGTAACAACAGCGCGCCCTCCGCATGCATACCCCCTACAGTAATGGGTTTCTCGTCCGGCAATAAGGGCAGCCAGTGATTTCTTAGTTACAGCCATGTTCGGTTCTCCTTAAAGTTGTGTTCGCTGTCACTCACGGAAACATGTAGTTTAATTTCCTGGGATCTTTGTTACGGCGGCTTCCTTTTTCTCGGTTCGGGGCAATTACGAAGCGTGTCAACTTTTCGTCCACCAGTGTCGGTTCAAAATGATGAACGTCAATCAAGTGGGCGCGAATTGCAGCATGGATACGCTTGGTAAGCCGATTGGGAAACCAAACCAAATACGCATCAAGAGCGTCTGAGTCGGGCAACCGTCTAATGACTTCCCAGAATCCCTTTTTACGATGTACCCCGTGCCAGAGACCATTTGGCTGCGGTTTTTGGGGCAGTGCGTCAATGAGCTGCTGCACAGCTTGCAGTGCGGGCGCGCGATCGGTTGATGCAAAACAGGCACAAGCCAGTGCCCCATGGGCCACTACGTCTTGCTGTTGCCGAACTCGGTGTGGCGGTATGCCAAGAACTGCCATCATCGCCAACTTAAGATGATGTTGGAAGTTACTCTCTGCCGTTGCTTCTTTCGAAGTACTCTGAGTCGCGGTTGCCATCCTTCATCTCTCCTCTTGTAAGTTGTAGGGAACAATCCCCTCCACAAATGAAAAACTGACCATCTGTAGGTCAGCCGCTTTTGTTTTTTGAAATGTGGTACTAGTATCCTATCTCAAAACTCAAAAGTCGCTGACCTACTGGCCAGGTAAAATACGCGACGGTAAATGAGTGACGATTAAGGGTTTGCATAGGATACTTACTAGGGTAAAGCATTAAAAAAAAATTGTCAAATCGAGTCATAAAAAAACGGGCCCAAACACATTATCCTATGACAAATGGTTTGGGCCCAAAAATTGGCGGGGGGGGTTACCTCCAATATGACGACGTTGGCGACGCCATACTCCTGCCCTCCACCGAAACTCCCTCCGGCATTGGGTTCATCGTCCGCTCCGGATCTAGACCTATACGGACCTACTGAACAGACACCCCATATGAGATAGATTGAATAGCTGAGTAGCTAAGACAACTCCTCAGACTACACAAGCATTCATAGCACTGACAATCGCCATAGTCAATGCCACATGGAACTCTTGGTGTTCACCTCGACCATCATACTTCCGGCCGTTGATGTCAACGGTGGCGACGACATAACAAAGGCCAGTGGGTCGAGTAACCATTGAGCAGTCCAACAACCGTGGCTGTCGATCCTTTCCAACAATCCGTCCAATCGCACAACAGATTGCCTCTTGCGTAGTCTTTCCCATTGCGGTATCGCGTTGTTCGTCGTCGGCTCGTCGAAGCTGAATAAGTGCTAGTGTGGCACCGGCGCTCATATCTGTCCTGACTAGACTAACAGCCC
>JAHFHR010000038.1 GCA_023246815.1 bacterium
TATCATGGAAGCTGGTGGCGTCCCGTCATTCAAGGGATACCAGAGCCATGATGATGATCCGCCATTTCCATCAACACTGTGCACTTCAGTGAATGAGCAGCTGGTACACACACCGGCCAGTGATTATCAGCTCAAGGATGGAGACATTTTGTCCGTTGATATTGGCATGCGTTATCCGGCCGACGATGGATTTTATACGGACATGGCACGTACTATTCCTATTGGTACTATTTCGGCTGAGGCCAAAAAACTCATTGACGTTACCCGTGAATCTTTTAACAAGGGGCTTGCTCAGGTGAAACCGGGCAACAGTATTGCCGATATTGGCCGTGCGGTGCAAGAGTATGTTGAGGCACACGGTTTCTCGGTGGTACGCCAGCTGGTTGGGCATGGTGTTGGGTATGCGGTGCATGAAGATCCGCGCGTACCCAATTTTTACGATGCAAAATTTGGAGACGTTAAAATCAAAAAAGGGATGGTGCTGGCGATTGAACCAATGGTCAACGTTGGTGATTACAAAATTGCCACGCTTGAAGATGGTTGGACCATTATCGCGGCGGACGGCAAGCTCTGTGCTCATCACGAAAACACCCTTGCCGTTACTGGTGATGGTGCTGAAATTCTTACCCAAGCCTAATATGGCCATGTTAGGCATTGACTATGGTGCAAAAAAAATTGGCTTAGCCAAATCAGACGATGCTGGCATCATGGCAATGCCACTTGAAGTGCTACGTAATACCGGCGAGGCTGCCGTTCAACAGCATATTAAGCAACTCTGCGATGAACAGGGGATTACTACCATTGTAGTGGGCGTACCGGTTAGTTTGTCTTCGGGGAGCAGTACTATTAACATCCGCGACGTTGATTTACAGAATAAGCAGATGCAAGAAGTATTGGCGTTTATTGAACAGCTCAAAACAGCAGTGGCTGTGCCGGTAGTAATGGAGGACGAACGTCTCAGTACCCAAATGGCTAACCGCTTGCGAAGAGATTCAGACAGAAAGGGAAGTGATGATGATGTGGCGGCGATGTTGATTTTACAGAACTATTTGGACAAGCTACAATAAGAGCGTGTCCACTTATTTTACTCAAGCACTTATTCTTTCGCAGACTGATCGGGGTGAAGCCGATCAGCTTTTTAATCTCTACACTTTTTCGCATGGTAAAGCGTTGGCCTTGGCCCGCAGCAGCCGCAAAATTAAAAGTAAGCTCCGCGGTCATTTACAGATGTTTGCCTTACTTAATGTGATGATTGCACCCGGGCGGGGGTATGATCATATCGCCGGTGTTACCATTCGTCAGCGATTTGATAGTATTGGACGCGACCTGAAAAAAGTGGTGCTCGCTACCCATGCCATGGAGTTGGTTGATACACTCACTAAACCAGGGGTAGATGATCCGCGCATTTTACAACTATTATTAAGTTATTTTGAAACACTTGATACCCAGAGTTTTTCGGCAGGGGAATGGCGGTTGATACTGCAAGCATTCACTATTAAATTATTGTCATTGCTTGGTTTTGACCCACCGGCTGAAGTGGCTAGCGATATTAGTCGGTTGGATCAGTTTCTCAAGCATCATCTTGAGGCGAAGCTTCAGACCGAGACATTCATTTTACGATTGAAGCCTTGATTTTTCTGCTTGACAGTTGTTGGTACCTACGCTATGCTTACAAAAATTATGCAGCAGCATAAGTGTAAAATAATCAATACACCGATCACATCGTGCAGTCTATAAGCGGCCCTCAAGGCCGTATTTTTTTTACGCCATTTTGGCTCATTGACAACTAACCCCGATTTCTAAGGAGGAAAGAAGTCGGACATTAAAGTAGGCAATAGGCATCTAGGAATAGGTAGAAGAGAACCCAACGTAGGGAGGGAGTTAAAGTTATGTGTACCGGGTACACAGCGGAAGGAAGAGCGCTGGTGCAGCGCGGGCATGAGCTGAGTGATGAAGATCTCAGAATGTGCTACCAGCAGTACCATGAAGCCGTTATCGCCGTACTCAAATGTGCGGAGCAAAAATGGCTCAATCTTTTTGAGCGAGCCGGAGGGAAACAAAAAGAGCTCTTGAACATGGAGCACGCGATTGGAGACAATATCCATCAGCTGGGGTACATCCCAGAAAAATTGGCTGACCGGCTGATTGCGCTGGGGTATATCTCAGCAGAAATCATTTGCGATCCTTTGGCGGCCTTCATCGCCATATGCGAACGGTTGCGTGCTGAGCACAACCTGCCATCACGAGAACAGGTCGCTGCCTGAACTCACTTTTAATCCACTTCACCACAGCTTCGCGTGATTCGCTCCGCGAAGCTTTCTTTTTTGTCCAGTTTCTAAGGTACTTGACTTTACTATGGCATTTTGATAAGGTGGGTCGGAGGTGGTTGTTCGTTGACAACCTACTGGAATAACGGCATGGGTCGTTATTTTTTTGTGCAAAACATAACAGTGGTCAAAACACTCGGGAGGAAAAATAAGTATGTCAATACCACTGATCGGTGTCGAAAGAAAGGCTGGCCGCTCGTTTAGCCTCAAGCACATTGCTTCAATTGACCTGATGTCCCGTGAGCAGATCATTTCGATTATTGTCACGGGGATTCATATCCTGTATTACATCTTGCAGGGTAAGAAAATCCCAAACTGTTTCACGCGCGCATCGGGCAAGTTGCCACCAGGGTTTATCAGTCTGATGGCACAAGCCAGTACCGGTACACGTGTCAGCTTTGATGCCGCGGCAGCCTTACTGGGTTGCTTTATGCCCACGAAGATTGACAATCTGAGTGCAACTTCCAGTAAAAAGGGAGAACCCATTCGGCACACTATCAATCGACTCTATTTGCAAGCGGGCATTAACATGTTCGCAATCCGCAGTCGGTTTGAGGGGTTTGTGTTAGCGCTTGCTCTGTTGTTTGATCGAGTGTCGTCGGGAGCATCAATGCTTCGCAACGATATTTCTTTCTTCAACGCTGGCGAGGGCGAACGTTTTCATCCAACGCAGGTATCGCTTGATCTCCTTGCGATGGTCGTGTGGAAGTTGTTCGACAAAGACATCAAAAAAGACAGCGGCGCTCGTCTTGGTCACCATCATTTGGTGAAGGCGATTGAGAAGTTCTGCCGTCTCAAACCGGGAACTCAGCGTAAAAGGATTGCCGAGGCGCTTGATGGCCTTACGATCTGTTTCGTCGGCGACATGAAAAGCCGTATCCTCTATGACTACCTGGCGCTCGGACGAGCCGATGCAAACGGAGTGCGCAAGTTCAACATTTCGTTTATTTTGGTGACTCCTGATTTTGCCAAGCCGGACACCCGCTATCTGCAAGACGTCCAGCATAACATCACCGATCAGCTGAGACCTGACTTGCCGTTTGATGTGGTGTATCCATTACGGTGGCGATTTGAAGATCGCCCCAAAGAAGAACAGGGGATCATCACGGAGTTAGCCCCTCGGAATCGTATTACGATTGCGTTTCTTGAGGCCCTGCTTAAGCGAGAGCGCCCAGCCGTGGTATTTGAGGCGTTGCCAATTGATAAAGCCTTACCTTCTATTGAAGAAGGTGCCGAGTACCATGAGTCTGTATTCTGTTGGGCTCAGGCGCAATGTGCTCTTGCGGCACGTGCGGCGGCAATGCTGTACGCTGCTGACTGCTGGAAAGATGAGGCGTCAGTTATGGAATCATGTTGGGCATTACCGGAACCTGCTCCGGCGCCACTGGTCGCTTTGCGTGACCCCATTTCACTGAGCGAGTATCATGCTCAGCACAAAAAACAGCGTCAGCGTAATCTAGTCAACGTTGACAATGGTAGCTTGATTGATCATTTACCTTCTGATATGGGCTACTTCATTGAGGCGTTCTTGCGTCACGTCGGGTGTCCGGCACAGATTATCGTCAGTAGTCGTCTCTCATCTCGCGATGGGCTTGGCGATTTCAAGGATATGATCTGGTTGCCAGATTTCTTTCTTGATGAGTGGAATCCTCAGGTCTTGATGTTTTTGGACTTCTTGACTAACCGTCGTCTAACCTACAATAAATTCCGGAAAGGCGACAACGTATTTGAGAAGTTCCGCAGTGGTCTTCAGGGACGGGTGGTAGGGCTTGGTCGCTGTCCTCGGGGAGTGAATCCGTATGGAGAGGATCCGGAATGTATCGACGGACATCCTGAGGAAATAAAAGTCGTGCCAATCTTCGAGTTGTCCGGCACCGACTTTCCTCGTTGTGAATGTGGATACTGCAAGAGTATCCACACCCCAAAAGAGATGGTGCAACGTATCAAGAAAATGTTGCCCGCCGCGTAGTTTGCGCCTAAACCCTTTTTGCCTCGCACCAGAGCACCGGTGCGAGGCGTTTTTTTATAAAAAATAAGAGGGAGGTGTTCCGTCGCTGTGACGTAGTAGCCTCCCTCCAGGGGGATGTGTGCTCAACTGAGCCTTACCGCGCAGCTGTCGCCGCCATTTTTTGAAACGTGAGGTATAGAACCTCATGTCCATGCTCGAGCACCACTTGGTGCAGGTTGCCCAATTCAGCATATCTCCCTCCTCTTGCAGTGAGCTCCCTTCTCCATCTTTGGAACTGTTGCCAGCTCGTTACTGTCTTGCTCCCTCCCGCATCCGTTATAGATTGAACAATCCTGTCAAATGCGGTTGTTGCCATTTTTGAACTCACCTCCTCTCTAGTACACAGTAAAGAACCACGGGTTTTGGAATGAAAATATACTATCAACTTATAGATACTATGTCAAGTGCTTTGTTTCTTCAGCAGGTTGCAAAAATAGCTAAAAATCGTTATGATAGTGGTGTCATAGGACACTAATTTTTTATATTACAAAACTTACAGTATGCCTAAAACTTCAGTTGCCGCAACAGTAGCTAAGGTGGGGGAACGAGTAACCGTCAAAGGCTGGGTTCAGACGCGGCGTGATCACGGTAAAATTATTTTTATTGATTTACGGGATTCTAGCGGTATTTTGCAGGTAGTGTTTGAGCCGTCATTTGCCGAGGCCCATACGCTGGCCATGGAATTGCGCTCTGAATTTGTTATTGCCATCACGGGCACGGTTAAGGCTCGGCCAGAGAAATTGATCAACCCGAACATTACTACCGGAACCGTTGAGATGGCTGGAGAAGAGTTAGTGATTATCAACCGGGCTGAAACCCCACCATTTGAACTTGATAAAGATACCAGCGCGGTTAATGAAGAAACGCGACTAAAGTATCGTTATTTAGACCTGCGTAGCGAGCGCATGGCGACAAATCTAAAATTGCGCCATCGCTGCATGCTCTATGTCCGTAATTTTTTGACCGAGCAAGGTTTTACTGAAATTCAGACGCCGATTTTGTCCAAGTCAACGCCGGAAGGTGCGCGTGACTATTTAGTTCCATCACGTCTGCACCCGGGAAAATTTTTTGCCTTACCCCAGTCACCACAGCAGTATAAACAATTACTCATGGTCGCTGGTTTTGAAAAGTATTTCCAAATTGCACCCTGTTTCCGCGATGAAGACGCGCGCGCTGATCGGAGTCCAGGGGAGTTCTACCAGATTGATATGGAAATGTCTTTTATGCCACAGGATGAGATTTTGCAGTTGGTAGAAACGATGTTCACCGGATTGGTCAAAGCACTATTTCCGAAAAAAACGTTTACCCAGGAACCGTGGCCGCGCTTGACGTATGCCGAAGCTATGGAAAAGTATGGTAGTGATAAACCGGATTTACGTAAAGACAAAAATAACTCTGATGAACTGGCATTTACCTGGGTAGTTGATTTTCCGTTGTTCACACCGCAAAGCGAGAATGATAAATTCCACGGTGTAGAGGCAACCTTTGCGCCATCACATCACATGTTTACGGCTCCAAAAGAAGCAGACATTCCGTTACTGGCTAGTGAGCCGCTTAAAGTTAAATCGTACCAACACGACTTGGCGCTCAATGGCGTTGAGGTGGGTGGAGGCAGTATCAGAATTCATGACCCGAAATTGCAGGAAAAGATTTTTGATCTTATTGGTTTTACCGCCGAACAGAAACAACAGTTTAGCCATTTACTTGAGGCATTTAAGTACGGCGTACCACCGCACGGCGGTATTGCACCGGGCTTTGATCGACTGATGATGATGCTTACTGGTGAACCGGGTATTAAAGAAATCATTGCCTTTCCGTTGACTGGAGATGCCCGCGATCCACTAATGGATGCGCCATCAGTCGTTGCCGAAAAACAGCTTAAAGATGTACACATTAAACTTCGAGAAGACGACCTTAAACAAAAATAATTTTAAATCATATGGCTATTCCCATAAAAACTAAGAAGTACCTTGAGAAAAAAATGGCCAAATACGATGCTGTGGCCCATCGCACTGTCTACACTGCTTACGATGCCGCGCAGACGCTACGCCGCGAGCTTAAAGAGATTGGCAAGAGTTTGCTGATCGCCACGGATAAAGCCTATGTCATTGCCGTTGTTCCCGCTAACATGCGGCTTGATCTAAAGAAACTGCGCAAGGCACTGGCAGTTAAAAAAGTGAGTATTCCCAATGAAAAATTGGTGACCCGTGTGTTTAAAGTAAGACCAGGAGCGGTTACTGCTTTTGGTGGCTTGCACAAAGTGGAAGTTATTGCTGATAAAAGTCTACTTAAAGTCAAAGACATTATTTTATCAGCCGGCACACTCACTGATTCAATCCGAATGAAGACCAAAGATTTTATCGCTATGGAAGAAGCAAAATTAGCAAATTTTGCTAAAGCCGGTGGTTACAAACTGCAAAAATCAAAGATCATAAAAACAAGAAAACACAAAAGCAAAAAAGCTACAAAAAAAATCTCTTCAAAGAAGAAGTCTGCAGCAAAGCGCTCAGGTCGCAAAAGAGCTCGTCGTTAGATTGTGATGACTACAATGCACAATATTAAAGTCCAAGAGTTCGAAGGGCCCCTTGATTTACTACTCCAGCTGATTGAAGATCAGAAATTAGAAATTACTAAGGTGGCATTGGCAGAAGTGACGGAGCAATACATCAGGATGCTTAACCAAAAACAGGATCAAGTCAAAACTGAGGAGCTGGCCGATTTTTTGGTGATCGCCGCTCGACTGCTATTGATTAAGTCCCGTGCTCTGCTACCATTTTTGCAGTGGGATGAAGAGGAAGACGGTGAAGACTTGACCAAGCAGTTGAAGATGTACAAGGAGTTTCTTGAGGCATCAAAGGTGGTCAGTAAGATGATTGGTAAAAAACAGTTTGCTTTTTCCCGTCAAAAATTAGCGGT
>JAHFHR010000001.1 GCA_023246815.1 bacterium
TCATAGATTTTTAGTAACCACTGCCCCGCCTTTGGCGGGGTTTTGGTTTTTATGAGGTTTATATTGATGGACACTAACATCATTTGAACGTATAATAGTACTAAGTATTTGTTCTATTTTTTAAGGAAATGAGCCTCTTTCGTCAATTAACACCAGTCAAGATTGTGCTGCTGGCCGCAACGCTGGTGGGGGTATTTTTTGTTGTGTACAGTCCACATTTTTCATACCCATTCCCCTTTCATATTGATGAGTGGCACCACATTGATCAGTCAATTTTGCTGGGGAGCTATGGTGATTACTTTGATCGCTTACGCGTTGACCTTGAGGCGCGACCGAACAGTTTTGAAATCGGCTTTCATTTATTTTTACTACTACTGTCGCTTATTGTTAACGTCCCTACCACGCTGCAATTTATGCCCGGGCTGTGGGCGGTGTTGACGGCCAGCGTTCTTTTTTATACGACCTACAAATTAACTCGAGGTAATTTTTTGGCAGCGTGGCTGGCAATCATTTTTTTTGCATCAATCAAATCAAACGTTAATCTAACGGGGCTGTGGTTTTTTACGCCCTTGACGTTTGCCGCACCATTTTTGTTTTTATACATGTATTTATTCAGTGAGGGACTATTGCGTCAGGACAAGCGAATGGTGCTGGGGAGTCTTGCCATTATGGTATTTTTAATTCCGACCCATTCGGTCTCACTTTTGTTTGCGTTGCCGGCACTGACCATGTACGGTCTTTTTTATTGGAGATATATCCTTTCGGAATGGAAGTTTTTTTGGATTTTTTTGGTTATCCCAGTAGCTGGTTTTATCTTTTTTAAGGATGCGCTTGGGCTTGCTTGGGGGGAAGCGTTTGTGCACTTTGCGCAAGGCATTCAGTTTCCCTATGGTTGGGGGGTTTTAGAGTTAAATAATTCTTTATTCGAGGTGTACACCCTTGTTGGTGTTGTTTTTGCATTTGCCGGAGTTGTTTTGATTACCATGAAGCCAGAGCGGTGGCGATTTTTATTGTACCTATTATGGCCACTCAACGCTTTTATACTCATTGTGCTTTTTAGAGCAACTGGCATCTCATTTTTGGCCCCTTTCCAGCGCAATCTATACTACTTGGCACTGGGGTTGCCAGTATTAAGTGGTGTGGGCGCCGCGCACCTTATCACTTTTACCAGTGAGCAGTTTAAGCGTTTTTTGTCATCAGCCAAGGATATTGAATATATAACCAAGGTGCTTACCGTTGGGGTGGTTATGGTAACCGTTCTTTTTTCATTTGTTTCTTACTACGAGGTTCCGGCCGGACTCGAGCTTTACCAACCGATTAATAAGGCAGACTACGCCGCGCTTCAATTTCTAGCTCAGCAACCACCAGGGCATGTTTTAGCATCACCGTTTGTATCAACGGCGGTGTTCTCGGTGTCAGGCATGCGTCCGCTAGCAACGGTTTTCTTTGATTCACAGTTTCGTGGCATCACGGAGCAATTTTTTGTTGTTGACTGTGAGCAAAAAAATGCATTGCTGCAGGGCGTTGAGGAGCGTCTGTATATTATTTCACAGCGAGCACTTACGTGTGGTTGGAATACTATTTATAATGATGATGATTATATTTATCAAATAAATTAATTCCGGCATGTCTAAACAATATCCAGAAATTTCCATTATTTTACCCTGTCGTGATGAGGAGGCAGCTATTGGTTGGTGCTTAGAGCAGTTACGGCTGGTGATCACTTGCTATAATCTTTCAGCTGAAATTGTTGTCTCTGATTCTTCTTCTGATCGATCTCCCGAAATTGTCGCACAGTATGCGGAGGTAAAATTAGTGAAACATAATCAGATTGGCTATGGCCGTGCCTATTTGGCAGGAGCGGCCGCGGCCACCGGGCAGTATTTATTTTTTGCCGATGCTGATGCCACCTATGATTTTCAGGAGATCCCTCGCTTTATTGCCGGGCTACGAGATGGGGAAGATTTTGTTATTGGTAATCGCTTTGCAGGGGCAATTGAATCAGGCGCCATGCCCTGGCTACACCGATATTTGGGCAATCCGTTGTTGTCTGCCTTAACACGGTTCATTTTTAAACTATCAGTACGTGATGTACACTGCGGTATGCGCGCGCTTAAGCGTTCTGCCTTTGAAGCGATGCAATTAAAAACGTCGGGCATGGAGCTTGCCACTGAAATGGTGGTAAAAGCTAAAGTCCTTGGCCTCCGCGTTGCTCAACTGCCTATCAACTATCATTCGCGGCTCGGGACTTCAAAATTAAAGACTTTTTCTGACGGTTGGCGCCATTTGCGGTTTATGGCAAGCGCCATGAATATGAATGAGAAATGAGCATGTTACCACTACCGGTGCTCAGTCATCCCAAACGTTTAGCGTGGGGGCTATTGCTACTGAGCACTATTTTTTTGTTAGGGTATCAGTTACGCGCGTACCACGATATTCACTCTTTTTTACCGTATTCTCCCTACGAAGCTTACGATGCGCATACTCTTGAGCGCGGAGACCGTTTTTTTAGCGACCACATTCCCCTCTATCCGACTAAGTTTTTGATTCGTTTGGTAACAGAAACTTTTTTTGGTTCACTGTATGTCCTCTATCTCGCTGGCTTTGTCGCGGTTTTCTTACTGGGGCGTTTTTTTTCAAAAAATGATCTTGGAGGCGTGCTCGCTGTTATGTTATATGCGATTGCCCCTGACAATCTACTCCAGTATACTAAAACGGTTTTAGTAAATGATAGCGGTGTGTCGTATATTGCAGCACTTTTTGCAATTCTGTCGCTTGGGGCTTATCTACGATCAAGGCTTCGAGTATGGCTACTTTTATTTTTTCTCTGTGGTGTGATTGCGCTCACCTCATATCATACCGGAGCAGCGGCATTCGCAATAATCCTTCTTGCTTCGTTGGGATCTCTGGCGTTGAGTAGTATGTTAAGCATCAGCTCCGCGATCACTATTGGTGGATTACTACTTCTTTATAGCGTTTGGTTGATCTTTGTCGATCCCGAGCAGTTCGCGCTTTTTTATCAGACCGTGCGACCGGACATGTTAGCGTATGCGCTAGCTGGCTTGCTGGTAGCAGTTGGTGTACTTTTTTTATTTTCTCTTTCTAGATTCTCCAAACGACTTTACAGCCTCTCTGAGTGGTTGCCGCTACTTGCGGTAGTTAGCGGGGCGCTACTATTGCTAAGCGACACTGATATTTTTGGTAGACTACTAGGAGTGAGTTCAGATTCAGGTGGGCACTATTTGTCTTTGCTAACGCTCAACAGTGCTTTAGCACAGGCGCTGTTGGTCTGTTTGTATAGCAGTATGGTAGTGCCGTTTTTCTCTAAACGAATCTTAAACCTTGAGCAGACACTCTTGCGTGGCTGGATGGTCGGGGTAGTATTGGTTGGGGTAGCGCTTATTGCTGGCGGGTACATGAGTCGGATACCCGACTATCTATTTCCTATTTGTTATGTATTTTTTGCATGCTATTGGTCGGACCGCTTTAGATTCAGAAAAATTGTAGTGATTGCCACTGTATTACTATTAGTTGTTGCGCAACTTCGTATCTTGGAAGATCCTTTTTCACAACGCCGTTTTTATACTTTGGCTGAAGTGGAATCTGCTCGTGCAGTTGCCGCTCGTAACCTAGCAGGACCAGTGATGTCTGACTTGCGTACCGCCGCGCTATTACGGTACGTTGGGATGTCCGACGTTCAATTTTTTTCCGAAAATAGTACAGAGCACCACACATTGTTTTATGGGTACGATCAACTTTATCCTTCTGATGATACGTCGTACGTGATACTCACTCGTGCAATGCGTGATGTCGTGTATGCCACTAATTTTCAAACGACACCACTTGATGCCAGCGTATATGCTTTTTATCGAGAACGATTTACCGAGGTATACAGTGATGGAATATTTTATGTCTACGAACTTTCCGTGCCTCCTAATCTGCAATAGCCATGTTTGTGCCTAAGTTATCATCGTTACTCCGAATCCCCAGCCAGTACACGGCGTGGCTACTCTTGTTGGTTGTGGCAGCGTATGTGCTTCGTATATTGCCCTATGCACTCGGGTATAACTTGCCTATCGCTCAAGAAGGAATGCGGGATTTTCAGCAGGTGCAGTACTTACTTGAGCATCACCAGATCAATGCGACAGCTAGCTACTTTGATTATGGTGCGTTCCCCGTGCTGCATATACTGGTTGCGGCTATTGCCTGGCTTGGGTTTGATCCGCTGCGGGTTTTTCTTTTTGTGCCCCAGCTGTTTCCCAGTATTGGATTAATTTTTTTCTATTTTTTTCTAAGTCGTTACTTTTCAAAAGCTCAAAGTCTCTGGGCAATTTTTTGTGTAGCAGTATTTATCCCCCACATCTATTGGACCGCGCAACCAGTGCGCGAAACAACGGGGTTATTTTTCTTTCCGCTCATTATCTATGGACTTGATCGTGTCCTGCAGCCCATTACTAGGCAGAAGCGCTGGGCATGGTGGCTATTTCTGGTGTCTTCACTTGGGTTGCTGGTTGTTACCCACCATTGGACAAGCGTAATGGTAGTCGCATGGATTTTTGCTTATAGTTTAGTCTGGGTTGATAAACCTCGGCCTGTTGCCACGGGATTATTGCTTGGAACTGGATTTCTAAGTGTAACCTTGCTCTACTGGTTTTTCTTTTTTGAACGCGGCCTTGAACTATTATATTCTCTGCTGTCGCCCGTACCGCTTGTGCTACTACTCGGAGTATTGTTATCCATAATGCTCGGTCACACGGTGAGTACTGGTTCGGTCGCGCTACGCTGTATTAGTGCGTGCAGAACCCTTCCTGGAGCAATTATTGCTTCTGTTCTTGGGGGCTCCGCAGCAGTAGTGGTTGGATTTTTTTTACTACCAATTAACTATCCGCTACTAGTGTGGGGATTTTTTATTGTCCTAGCAGTGTTATTTTTTATCGGATTTTTTAAGAGATCAACTCTGCACACCGATCAATTATTGCTTCTGTCTACCGCCTACCTATTAGTGTGGCCCGTGGTGATGCCGCTGGTGCTATTGGGCAATGATTTAAATACAGTTCCTTTTGATCCTTTTAGAACAGCTGAGTTTATTATTTATCCGTTAAGCCCATTAATTGCTGCTGGTATACTTTATGCACTGCGCACTAGTCGTTGGTTCGCCTACCTGGCCATCGTGCTACTAGGAGCGCTCTCCACTATGGCATACCCAACTATCTATATTTTTAACACTAATTTTTATGGTACTCTGTTATATGATATTCGTAGTGACTTGCGATACATTTCCCCTGCTGTTCAGCAGCTGGTGTCTTTGGCCGCTGCGGACGGCAAGGCTGTGCGTACGCCTTTGTCAGAAATCGCCACCTACCAAGAAGCATTTTTTGGGGTCAAATCGAGCCAGTATACTTTGGTGACCGCACAAGACCAGCGAGTAAAGAATCACGCCGCTTTGATTAATCACGAGATCGCTGGCGTTAGTATCAACGAATACTGGGAAGATTATCAGAGTATTTTTCCAGAACTCATTGTAGCTCGGCGCGGCGAGGATTTATTATTGCGAGATCCATTGCTTGATGCTGGGTTTATTTCACAAACCGCTGATCGATTGCTGACCATTGGTGCTGTGCCAAGTGTCACCGTAGTATATGAAAATACGGGGACTGACCGGTGGCGAACTAATCGCGGTGATGAGCTAACTAGTAATCATGGCTATAGTATCCCCTTGCCTTATGATGTTGTACCCGGAGCTCGTGTTACTTTTTTTGCTATACAGCCTCTTGTTGGCATCCTTGGTGTTTATGATGTTGTCTGGAGGATGCATCGCCCAGGCCTTGGATTTTTTGGTTCATCAAGCCCAACCACTACGGTTACCTTGATTAGAGAGTAGACTGTTATGCGAGTTGCCATTTTCCACAATTTTATGGACAATATCGGTGGTGCTGAGTATGTTGATTTAGTTCTTGCTCAAGCGCTCGGTGCTGATATTTATACCACTAACATCAACCAAGGGAAGATTGCTAAGCTTGGTTTTTCAACGGACAACATTTTTAGCATCGGTTCTGTGCCGGTCAATCAACCCCTGCGCAATGAAGCAGCGCATCAGCGATTTAAGCGTCTGAATTTGGGCACTCGTTACGATGCCTATATTATTGCCGGTGATTGGGCAATGGCTGCTGCTATTCATAACAAGCCCAATCTTTGGTACATTTATTCTCCGGCTCGTGAAATCTGGGATGCTCACGAATTTACTCGGCAGACATTGGTACCTGCGCCAGCTCGTCCTTTATTTACGGCTTGGGCAAAGCATCATCGCAGACAAACGTTACAGAACCTGCAGCATATTAATCGTTTTGTTGCTATTTCTGAAAATGTTCGTTCTCGGGTGCAACGTTACTTGAGGCGTGATGCTGTGGTGGTTCACCCACCGACGGACACTCAGCGTTTTAGGTATCAGGGAAATGGAGATTTTTGGTTGTCAGTTAATCGGCTATTCCATCATAAGCGCGTTGAGTTACAGCTTCAGGCGTTTTCGATGTTACCCCAGGAACAGCTGGTGATTGTTGGCTCATATGAGCGTTCACGTCATTTCCGTCGCTATGCTCAAGAGATGGAGCGGCTTAAGCCAGCCAACGTAACCTTATTGCACTGGGTTGATGCGCAGGCACTTGTTGATTTATATGCTCGTTGTCGGGGATTTTTAACCACTTCAATGGACGAAGACTATGGAATGGGGCCGGTTGAGGCAATGGCTGCAGGTAAACCGGTCATTGCTCCGAATGAAGGAGGGTACCGTGAAACCGTTATTGATGGTCAAACTGGGGTGCTTATTGATGCTATCACCCCTGAAAAAATAGTAGCTGCGATAGGTGTGGTTGGTCCTCGTGCCGCTGAATATCAAATAGCCTGTCAAAAACGAGCCCAACAGTTTGATGTATCGATTTTCATTTCTAAAATGCAAGAACAGCTTAATGAGCTTATTAAATAAATGAAACCGACTGTTTCTGTTATTATTCCCGTGTATAATGGCGCGGCAACGCTTCGTGCGTGCCTTGCATCCGTGTTAGCACAGGCGTACCCTAGTTTTGAAGTGATTGTGGTTGATAATAATTCTACTGACACCACAGCTGATATTATTAAATCGTTTGGTGATCAGGTGCGCTCTGTGTTTTTAGCGAAAAGGGGTCGTGGTAATGCTCGCAATGCAGGCATTGCTGCCGCGCACGGCGACAGTATTGTTTTTACTGATTGTGACTGCATTGCCTCGTCCGACTGGCTGGCTTGTCTTGTCGCGCCGCTACTCAGTAGTAGCGCCAGTGCCGTGACCGGATTTCATGTTGCTGCTACTACTGACTATTGGGCACGACAGGTACAGCAACGCGATCAGATTTACTTTGATCGAGTCCGAAATGGAGAATGGATTCATCATGTTGACACTAAAAATTTTGCTATCGATGGCACACTAATGCGTGCGATGTTATTTAATGAAAGTTTGCAGAATATGGAAGACTACGATTTTTGCCTTCGGCTTACGACCGCTGGTGTGCCTATTTCATTTGCTCCTAACGCAGTAGTGGCCCACCACCACCGTTCATCATTGCGCGCAGTGATAGCCACTAATCTTTCTCGCGGATACTGGATCGGGCGCGTACAGCGCATGCATCATTCTCGGCAGATAGTACCTCCTATGGGCGAGAGTTTTAGTCTGGGGAATGCAATTAGTTTTCCGATTTGGCTGGTAGGGCAGCTCGTTCGTCATCCCGCGCACTTCCCCTATCTCTTTATTTCTGAAATCAGTTGGCGACTCGGCAGTATTTGGCAATTTTTTAAGTTATGAACGATCATCGTAAAAATCTTTTAGTTACCTTGGCTGATCGGGCCTATCTGTCAGCTGCACAGCAGCTATTTGCGAGTGCCCACTTGCACGGCGGTTGGGATGGCGATTACATGTTGCTCACCCCAGAGGACGTTGATGATTCTGAGCTTGCGTGGTTTTACCGACAGGGGGTTGTTGTAAAAAAGTTGCCCATTCCTGTGCACTACGCTGGTGCGACTGGCTTTCCGTTAACTATTTATTTAATGCTGCATCTGTTTACGCCAATGGTTGCGGCGTGGGATCAGGTGGTGTTTATAGACGCAGACTGTATTGTTCGCGCCTCACTTGCTGAACTATCTCATGTACCTAGTTTTTCGGCAATTCGTGATGTGTTAAAAATGAAACTTGCTGATCAATTTCGCTGGTATTTTGTTCAAGTTTCTAGTGCCTCTCTTTACCAACTTTCTCCTGTCTCTCATCTTGAATACAAGAATACCTATTCGCGGTTGAAACACGAGTACCCACTCCGCAGCCCTTCGTTTAATTTGGGAGTACTTGCGTTTCCAACATCAATTATTACCGACGAGCTACTAAGCAACTTACATCGTATCTACCAAACATACGGGGCCATCGGAGCTTTTGCAATTCAAGGCGATCTCAACCTTCTTTTTGCTGAGCGCTGGCACCACTTGCCTCCCGCATACAATGCCTTTGCTTATTATTGGATGAGCCACTACGGACTTTCTCGGGAGCGCGTTGACGGAGTGTTGCTCCATTTTGCTGGAGGGCCGAAGCCTTGGGAAACGAGCAATCCTTTTTATCCGGAATGGAAGGAAAATTTTGATGCTTCCGAGAATATTGATCTTCAAATATTTCGACCAGCAACCCGAATTTGGAATACGGAGGAGTTGGAAGAGCACCAGCTTTTTATGGATACTAAACATTTTGAATATACAGTTTGGTTTACGATCGATCGTAGTCTTGGTAACCTCGGTAAGGCAGTTCGTTGGTGCTCACCACGACTATATGACTTCATAAAACGACTGATTGTCGGATAGGCGGCAATGGTATATCATAAGGTAGTAATTTGTTTACTTGTATGAACACCGCTACCATTGGGCTAGGCGTTGATCTTGAAGAAAATAAACGTTTTTTAGGGTTGGATCGCGTTGCTGATCGGCCATTTTTAGAAAAAATTTTTACCCCACAAGAGCTGGACTACTGTTTCAGTAGGCCGCTACCGGCACAACATTTATGCGCTTGTTTTGTCGGCAAAGAAGCAGTCATTAAAGCTCTGGGTAGTTGCGGTCAGACTATCAGCAGCTACCACGATATTGAAATTGGCCATGCGTCTGACGGCGCACCGGTTGTTACCCTTGCTCATCATCCAACAGCACACGTTACCATTAGTCTTTCGCACAGTGCCCAACAATCAGTAGCATTTGTGCTTCTGTATTGGTGAATATGAATATACAACAACAAGTCATCGCCATCTTTTGTGACTCAGTTGAACATTCAGTGGATCGAGATACGCTGGATCTTACTATGCCGCTAAAAAATATGCCCTACATTGATTCCCTAACGCTTCTGAAGTTTGTTTCAGCCATTGAGGCTAGGTACAAAGTTTCAGTGGCGATGAATGAGGTTGATCAAGTTTTTCGCAGTATCGGTAGTGTTGTTGCCTACATTGAAGCTCATCACTCTACATGACCTCTGTTGATCCAAAAGAGCTACTGATTGCCATGGTTACGCGGCAACCGGACGTGCCAGTGCTGATTGCCGGTGATCACATCGTGACCCATCGGCAGTTTTTAACGCTGGTTGAACACGCTGAGGCTAAACTTGATCAACTTGGCGTGACTCCGGGCAGCACTGTTGGTGTGGTTTTGCCCAATAGTCTTGAGCTGCTCGTGCTCACTCATGCGATACTATGGCGCAAGGCCATTGTGTTTCCTATTGCACCGACGGTTACGCCAGCTGAACTTACTCAGCTTGTTGGTCCGACCACGCTTGCATTGTGCATTGTCCCACCTTTTTTATCGTCGCTTACTGCCACATCCTTTGCGGCGAAAGTTGTCCAGGTTACTACTGATTATGCCTCATTAGACTTGATTGTGGTGACATCCGACAGCACGCTTGTTCCAAGTTTGGTCGCACCATTCTCTGCAGGTAATCCCTATGTTGTTCGCCTTGTCTCTTCTGGCACCTCGGGCGCCTATAAACAGGTACTGCATACCGCCGCAGCCCTGTTTGCTATGGGCGCCAACCTTACGACCGCATACCACTATCGGATTGGCGCGGAGCGCGCGATGATGCTGGTGCCACCGAGTCATCTTATTGGTTTTGGCTATTTAATGTCGCCTATTTATTTCGGTTGGACTAACATTATTACCAATGGCTTTGTTCCACAACAGTTTATTGCCGAACTGCAGCACCATCGCGCCACCCTACTGTTTGCCACGCCATTTATTTTTGAAACCCTTGCCAAAGTCGCTCCTGCTGATCTTGATTTGTCGCACTTACAAAAGGCGGTATCTAGCGGTGGGCCTTTGTCTGAGGCCGTGTATCGCAGCTTTACCAGTCGGTGCCGAGCGTCGCTACACATAATGTATGGCTCCACTGAAGCAACAATTGTGACCGCCCGAATTGATGATGGAAATTATTCTGGAACAGATGTTGGTAAGCCGGTTGCTGACATGATTGTTAAAGTTTTTGATGATCAAAAGAATGAATTACCAACTGGATCAGTTGGTAATGTCGCCGTATCCGGCCCTACGGTTATTAGCGGGTATTTCAACAATGACCGGGCCAACGTAGAATTGTTTGTTAATAATTTTTTACTAATGGGCGATCGTGGATTTCTTGATGCTACTGGCAATCTGCATATTGTCGGTAGAACAAATTTGGTAATCAGCGTCGGCGGACTCAAGGTTGATATTATGGAAGTTGAGGCCGTACTTGCCGGGCACCCTAGCGTTGCCGAAGCACTGGTGTATGGCGTGTCACAGGCCAGTACTGAAGTGGTCAAAGCTGCGGTCGTATGTACTGATACGACCTTGACTACTGAAGCCCTCATGCAACACTGCCGCGACCATTTGTCTGACTACAAAGTTCCCAAAGAGATTATTTTTGTGCCCCAGCTCCCCCGCAGCGCTACTGGCAAAGTAGTGCGCGGCGATGTCGCGGCCTTATTGAGTAAAAAATAATGTCCATCCCAACTCCTAAGCGCGTAGCCGTTGTTATTTATTCACTAGTACGTCAGCGCGCGCGAGCACTACCCGCAGCTATAGTCTCTCTTGCATGGGTGTTACCGCGACTGCCCTATCTTCTGCGCTCTATTCATGCTATTAAAAACGCGGTTCGTCCAGCTGAATCAACGATTCGGTTTTTTTTTCAGATGCGGCGCTTTCAGAATTTGTATGCTCGTTCAGACTATATCCAAAATTTTCGTAGTAAAAATATTGTTTCTGACGAAGCTGCTGCCGCGCAGTCCAGCACGCGACCGATTATTTATTTAAGCTGGCATCACGGCGCCGGACGCATTGAAGAGCTCTCGCGGCGCGCTGACCCCCAAGCCTATATTTTTAGCGCTTACAGCTTTACAACGCCTCGCACGCTGCCGGCTGATCATCAAGCGCTGGTGAAGATGTCCAAGATACTCGCTGCTGGTGGACGTCTGGTTATTACCTTTGACGGGCAGTTTGGCCAGCTTGATCTGGAGAATAGTATTTTTGGGGTGCCGCAAAATTTATCTAGCTCCTTTTTATATCTGATTAAACTCCACAATCCAGTGTGCATTCCAATGACGTTTTACGCGCATGATACTGGCGAGGTTGATATTTTTTACGGCCCTGATTTGAATGCTTCCGGCGCACTTACTCGCCGTGAGTATAGCGATGGGCTGCAGCATGTCTTGGAATATTTTACCCAAGATTTTTTAGCACACGGCTCGTATCAGATTGATTATCGTTTTTTACTTTATCCCGAACGAATTAAACTATTGCCGTGGTAATTTTTATCACGGCGGTAGTATCAAAACTCCTCCCGGAACATCTTTTAGGGAGGAGTTTTGTACTGTTTTGTCGACTATGTTGTTGGCGTGGTTGTCGACTATGTTGTTGGCGTGGTTGTCGGTGTTGCTGCTGGCGCTGGAGTGCCCGGTGGTTCAATGACACAGCTGCCGTCATCTTGGGTCGCATCGGCATTAAAATTATTTGCATCGGCGTTGGTACAACCAAGTACTGTTGCCGGGGGTTCTGACTGCTCAGCCCCCTCATTGGCAATCTCAGGCCCAGGTTGTGGTTTGTTGTCCGAACCAGCCAAGATTAGTATTGTTTTTGACAGCTCAACTTCATTCGTGCCATCTGACACAATAACGCGCACCGTCATCTCGGTATTTTCCGTTGGCAAATCACCTTCGTTTGCCTGCCAATACACAATGCCTGATTTTCCATCTACTTTGCCGATGTGCGGGGACAGTACCCAGCGGTAACGCAGATCTTTGTTTTCGGTGTCGGGGTCGGTAACCTGCGCCCAGAATTCAACGGGCACACCAGCGCCTACTGATTGATGCGAGAGTATTAAGTCGTTGATTACTGGCGCGGTTTTACTGGCTGCCAAACTGCCGTCAATAGCAAGCGCGATCCAGTCAAAGGTGACTGACTCATTCACCGTGTTTTCCAGCGCAATGGTGAAGCCAGTGGCGGTTTTGTCAATAATTTTCCAGTTGACAAATACGGCAGAGTCGTCAGACAAGTTGGCCACGATTTTCGGCACCGTGCCATACTCACCATCAAAAGTTACCTGAGTACTGGTCGCATTGGCTTTTACTACAGCACTGCCAGCCTGATCACCTGAAACATAAAGTTTACCCAAGATTTTAACGTCTTTTCTAAAGACAACAATGTGTTCAAATTGAGCTTCGCCTTTGACAACGATCGTACCATAAAATGTGGCGGCTTGGTTAACGATTAGCCTGTCATTGTAGGTTACTGGTGCACGGTAGATTACTTCACCAGTTACTTCAACTGGTTGATCAATGTACAAGGTGTTTGCAGCTACATTTGGACTTTGACCTTCTTGGGCAGTTGGATTGCTGGAACCTTGGAGTAAGCCTTGGATCTGTTCTTGTTGCTGTTGGAGGGCTCGAATAATGACCGGTGCAAATTTATTGTAATCAATAGACCAGATGTGTGTATCGTCACCAGGGTGGACTGCTTCCGGGATAATATCTAACACTTCCTGTGCAACAAGACCGATAGTATTAAATCCTTCCCCGGTGAGTACCAGTTCGCCATCCACAAATGTAGCTCCGAATTGATTATATCGTTTTGGTTTCAGTTTCATGATTTCAGCAATACCATAATCAAGTTGTTGTTGATTTTTTTTAATACGATCATCAGAGCTGTCTGTCCAACCGATGGCATTTCCATAACCCGTATTGCCTGATCCTGCTAGTGGTAGTACCACTGAGTAGCCGGTCGCGCTAGTGTCAATAGCACCACTGTCCAGGGCAACATTTCCGGTTGAACCATGAATCGCCAGTCCAGTATTGGTACCCAACACCCCCCCATTCTGACTTGCTGCATAGCTGATCATAAACTGGTCGCCAGTACTTGAGTTATCAATACCCATGATATAGTCAACACCTGAAGCAACTGCAAATTCAAGTGCCGCATCGCCAGTACTATCTTGTTCAATATACAATTCAGGAGTAGCTGTATCGGTGTCACTAACATATACGTGCAAGTTAGAGCCAGGGGCGGCAGTGCCAATACCGACATTACCCGTTCCTAAATATACATTATTAGCTGAAGCATTATATATTGAATAATTAGTTGTTCCAGCAGGTCGTGTACCAATTAACAGCCCAATTTCTTCTGATGCAAATCCTGTTTCTTCAACGATATTTAATCCAACATAGCTCCTCATAGCATCTGCCGTACCACTATAGGTAGAGTTAATCCTCATAGCGTATCCGTCACTAGAAACTTCTGCACCTGATTCGTCAAATAAAGGGATAAGATAAAGACCATGACCATCATCAGCATTACTACTAAAATCAACCTCTCCATCAATTAACACTATACCATCGACACTAGCTGAAGTATCAGATAATGTTCCACCAAAACGAACTTGTGAAACATTGTCCAATGAAGAACCAAACGCTGATTGGCTAGAGGCGGTAAAGTTGCCCGTGGTTGTGGCGTTGCGGCCGACATATAAATCACCAGTACCAAGAGCAGGTGTTATACCAAATGTTTTACCAATCTGGACGTACCCAGTGGTTGAAGCATTGCCTGATGAATCAATAGTGAACAGCTCACCTGAGCCGACCGTGAAAAGCGATGCTGGCGAGGTATCACCGATACCAAAATCCCCGCCATTGAAATACGAATCAGCTGCTGTGTGCAATAATACATCTGCATTACCAGAAAGATCGTAAAGGTTTATTAGAGAATCTCCAGCACTACTTTGTTTTAAATTTATACCAGGTGTTCCAAATCTATTTGTAGCTTCTAGGTAATCTCCTGATGTTCCCCAATTAAAGAGTTTGAGAGCATAAATACTGTCCGTTCCATTCTTTTCAACAGTAAGCCCTGCCGAAGTATCTGGAGTGGTAGTACCAACACCAACACTATTAGTATCAGCCTGCACGACAAGGGTTGTGCCGTCCACCGTAAGATTGCCGGTGGTGGTGGCATTGTTACCGACCCACAAATCACCTGAGCTAAGCGCTCTACCATTATTTGCCTTTCCAATATTGAGGTAACCAGTAGTTGAGGCATTACCTGATGAATCAATGGTGAACAGGTCACCACTGCCAACCGTGAATAGCTGGCTTGGTGTTCCATCGCCAATACCGATGTTACCGGTTTCTTCAACGAATAAGGCTGTGGTTGCTGAACCAGCAGTATTAGGACGTACTTGTAGTGCGATAGAACCGGTGTTTACTGCTGCCCCTTTTTCAAAAAGAATTCGGGCAATGGCACTTTTGTCAGCGGTGGCAGTAGTATCGAAATTCATTACGTCAATTTGAGCTACATCTCCGTCAGCACTGGTTCTTAAGCCTTGCAACTCAGTAATCGCCGATGAACCAGTGCCAGAGTTAATACCAGCAAGCTGGAAGTAGGTGGTTGCATTACCCGCTACTGATAAAGTTCTTTTAGGAGTAGTAGTCCCAACACCAACACGGTCAGTGTCTGCCTGAACCACTAAAGTCGTTGCATCAACAGTTAGGTTTCCTGTAGTGGTGGCGTTGTTACCGACCCATAAATCACCCGAGCTAAGCGCTCTACCATTATTTGCCTTTCCAATATTGAGATAGCCAGTGGTTGAAGCGTTACCCGATGAATCAATGGTGAACAAGTCACCATTACCAACTACAAATGATTGACTTGGGGTTAGATCTAGGATGCCTACTCTATTAGTATCGGCTTGTACTATGAAGGTACTTGCATCAACCGTAAGATTGCCGGTGGTGGTGGCATTATTACTAACCCACAAGTCACCTGAACTTAATGATCGTCCATTATTCGCCTTCCCAACATTTAGGTACCCGGTGGTTGAGGCGTTACCTGATGAATCAACGGTGAACAGTTCACCTGAACCAACTGTGAAGAGGCTGGCTGGAGAGGTGTCGCCGATACCGACATTACCAGCAAAATAGTTATACGCATTGGAGTCTGAAGCGTAAAATGAGAATGGCGTATTGGTTTGTGTGCCGGTGGTAATATCCCCAATATACGCTCCATAAGTAGTACCAATAGTTCCGGCATTGGTGATGTCTCGAACACGTAGTCCATAAGCAGTAGTCATAACACCAGATGAATTTTGAATCATAGTGTCAAGGCCAACAGCAAGAGTGACTGTTTGGCCGCCGCTATTAGTCACAAATGAAAATTCCCCGATAGCTCCTCCAAGTGTTCCGGTGCCAAGGTGTCGCGCTTGATTACTAGCTCCAAAAATAGTTAGGTTAGTAAGTGCAGTACTATTACCAGAGGGAACGGTGGTCAGTGAATACAGACCTTGAATATTTTTAGCAGTACTGGGGTCGGCAGCCAAATTGGCACTTGTATCTATATAAAAAGCTCGCAATGGTTGGGTGAAGCTTTCATTGGTGAACTGTTGATTAAATACAGTTCCAACGGTTAGAGCTTGGCCAGCCGTATCGGTGTAAGAACCAAGACTGTTAAGGGCTTGCAGGTGGAGTAGCCCGACGGGTGAAGCAGTGCCAATACCAATGCGGATATCTTCTTTTGCAGCCCCTGTTTGTACAATAAAGGTTGACGTTGATACCGAGAAGTTTCCAGTGGTGGTGGCATTGTTACTCACCCACAAATCACCTGAGCTAAGCGCTCTACCATTATTCGCTTTTCCAACATTTAAGTACCCGGTGGTTGAAGCGTTACCCGATGAATCAATGGTGAACAAGTCACCATTACCAACTGTAAATGCCTGAGATGGTGAAAGGTCTAAAATACCAACTCTGTTATTGTCAGCCTGTACAATAAAGGTGCTACTATCTACCGTGAGATTGCCGGTGGTGGTGGCATTATTACTCACCCATAAATCACCAGCACTATTGGGCCCGGTTGGGTTTGCAGTGCCTATTAACAACTTACCGGTAGTGGTAGTGCTGCCAAATACCGACAAATCTGTTCGCACCTGCAATGGTGAGTAGGCGTAAATGCGTTCTACCTGGAGATCCTTGCCCTGGGCAATCGTCACATTAGTTTGGAAGGTGGTAGTAGCAGTGCTACTATTTGCCGCATTATTGATTTCGTTGACTGAAAATATACCAGTGGTAGTAGCATTACCGTCAATACGCAAGTCACGTACTGTTGAAGATGCCGTAATATACAATCCAATGTTCGTGCTGGTTGGCGTGATCGCCCGGTCAAAGGCGTAACTCCAGTATGACAAGCCATTCGCGCCCGTGAGCTGGGCGGCATCAAAGAACAAATTATTTCCAGAAACATACAGGTTGTTAAAGTTTGCAATATTATCGCCATCACCACCAAAAATTAGATTGGTACTGGTAGCTCTTGTTGAGGATACTCCCCCGTCAAATAAGTTTAAGGTTTTTTTGCTATCATAAGCTGGTAGATAATTTGCCACTGCCTTAGTATTGGTGGCATGGAAACCATCAACGGTGTCGGCGTTGAAGGCGTATGGCACAGCGGTTAATCGTTTTCTGGTACCAAACGCCTCTTCCCAGGTGCCATTACCGTTAGCATCAATGTGTACCTGAAGGTAGAGGCTGTCGCTGTTAAAGTTCACCCCAGCAATTGACGAGATGCTCCCCAAGCTGACACTAAATATTCCATTGACCGTGGTCACTTGGGTTGAGGTTGATGTCCAGCGCTCAGTCCAAAGTAGATTCCCTCCGCTACTCGCATCGTAGAGCCTGAATCTAAAGGCCCAGCTACCATTTGACACTTGATTGCCACTGGTGTCCGTGAGTTTGCCTTGGTAGTTGAGCTGACTGTTGATGCCGGTAGCGGCACGAACTTCACCACTGTCAAGCGCCAAACCAAAACCAAGCAACGCTACCATCAGTGCTGGGAGTACCAGTGGCGCGCAGTATCGCTTGAATTTAGTTAGAAGCTCGTACATGGTTAATTATCGTTGGTAGTAAAAGTTTGTCTTTAGGAAACTAGAAATTTCGCCAGTATATTTTTCTAGCGAATGGTAAAAATGTTGTTGATGGCAACTCCAGACATACATGGCACAATTTAAAACACCCAAAAGCCTTACGCTCCAACTAAGTGTGAAGCGGCTGTTGCGTGTTGGTTCTTGTGAACGTTGTGGCCACTGCGGAAATAGTCGGTGGCGTGAACCAACCGAATAATTTCGTCGACCTGCGCTTGACTGTAACAACGCCAGCCGCGACTGTCGCGGTGCGCTTTGGGAATCAGTCCTTCCTCTTCCCAGCGAATGACGGTTGTTTTGTTGCGGTCGATCTCCCGCAGGATGTCCTGGAGTCGATAATAGCCTGCTATCATAGTGCTCCGTTTTGTTATTTTTATCTTTGTTTTTGTATAGTGCCGACCTTTGGCAAACAAAAAGACGTTTGCACAAAAAGCAAAACGTCGCAAAGGTTCCCCAAGGGGAAGTACCGTTATATAATTGCGCAGCTTTGGTAGCGTAGATACTACTACCTCCAGACGTCATTTGACGACCGGCACGAAGCTGAGTTTGGCCACTTCTACTGATTTTGGCAGAAGTAGTACGTTTTTGCTTTTTGTTTTGCTGGGCCTCTTTCCCCCAAGGGGTATAAGATTTCTGTCCAGCAAAGTATACCGCTATACCAGTATACTCTGATATAAGTGTAGCACAACTAAGCCAAAAAGTCAATAGTTTTAGCCAAAATTTGCCTAATTTTACTTTTATTTTCATTTTTTTGATCTTTTCCTCCATAAGTTTATTTTTAGCCCTACTTTTACGTCTTTGGTTTTTTCTTTATTTTGCGGCCATATACAAAAGCAATCAGATCCCGTTCGAAAATCCGATAGGTTCTTTCTCCAAGTTGGCTTACGGGCAGTTCGCCTGATTCAATCCAGCGATAGACAGTCTTAAGGCTTACACCAAGCCTTTGGGCGACTTGCTCCATTGTCAGCAGATCAAAATCTGCCATGTTGAGTCATTTTTTTAGAAAATTCCACGCGGAACATTAAGCGCTATTTTCGCTATATTATACTGAAATTATAGCCAAAATGTCTACTTAAGTAAAGTGGATATCTTAAAAGACATTTAAAATAGATAAAAATAGCTATAAATACTCTCAAGTTTATTTAAGTCTTTTAATGTCTTTTTAAATTAGAATAAAATAGCTTAGAAATTAAATATTTGTTATATTGGTCACTCCCTGATGGTGTGTTATACTGCAACCACATGAACAGCAAAAAACAACAAAGCATGTCTTCTCTCGGGTATATTCGCGAGGCCGGTCAGGAGTATGTTCGGCTGGTCAATACAATCATCAATGGTATGTTGTTAACCGTCGTGTATGTGGTGGGTATTGGGTTGACAGCAGTAGTGGCAAAGCTTTTTGGTAAGCATTTTTTAGAGACAAAGATTGATGACGTGACCGTAACGTACTGGAATGATTTTGAATCCGCGGTGTCGATTAAAAAGAGCATTTATCGCCAGTTTTAACCTTCATCCCTAACCCCTGCCTATCGGCCCGCTACACCGGAGCGTTAGTGAGGCGAGCACTTGTATGTATATTTTAGGAATTTCTTGCTATTACCACGACGCAGCGGCAACGTTACTGAAAGATGGCGTGGTGATAGCGGCTGCCGAAGAAGAGCGCTTCACGCGCAAAAAGCACGATAACGCTTTCCCGCTCAATGCCATTCGGTTTTGTTTAGCGCGTGAGGGCATTACTGCAAAAGATCTAGCGTTTATTGGATTTTACGAAAAACCGTTAGTAAAATTTGAGCGCCTGTTGTTCTCCTGTCTAGAAACTTTCCCTCAAAGTTTTATAGCATTTATTTCGGCTTTGCCATCGTGGCTCACTGAAAAATTGCGGATTCAAAAAACGATTCGCAAAAAATTAAAATATAAAGGCGATATTATTTTTATTCCGCACCATCTGGCGCACGCCGCTCAGTTTTTGGTCAGTCCATTTGAACGCGCTGCGGTGGTGACTGTTGATGGCGTAGGGGAGTGGACCACGACTGCCTGGGGCATTGGTGTTGGAACAAACATCAGCTTGAAAAAAGAAATTCGTTTTCCGCATTCGCTTGGGTTATTGTATTCAACCATCACTGCCTATCTTGGTTTTTCAGTAAATGACGCGGAGTATAAAGTAATGGGCCTGTCAGCCTATGGTAACACTGATCCCGCCACTAATGAGTATTACCAAAAATTGCGACGGCTGATTGACGTGAAGTCAGATGGCAGTTTTCGGTTAGATATGAGCTACTTTAGCTATCATTATACTGATCGAATGCCATCAAAAAAATTGCAGCAACTGTTGGGTGGTTCGACGCGCTTGCAGGATACAGAGATTACCAAGCGCCATCAAGATATTGCTGCTGCAGTCCAACTACTCTATGAAGATATATTTTTTAAAATATTGCAACACGTTCAAAAAAGCACTGGTGAAGAAAATCTGGTGTTGTCGGGTGGCACCATTCAGAACAGTGTTGCTAATGGTAAAGTGTTTCAGCAGACTCAATTTAAAAATGTTTGGGTCTCTTCCAATGTGACCGATGGTGGCACCAGTTTGGGTGTTGCCAGTTATATTTATCATTCAGTATTAAACAACCCACGTCAGCAGGCACTTGCTACAGCGTTCCTTGGTCCTGCTTTTTCATCTGACGCGGTCCAGCTATTTTTAGACAACCATCATATTAGCTACACTACATTCCAAGATCGTCAACAGCTGATTGACGCTGCCGTTACGTTACTACTTGATAATCAGGTCGTTGGCTGGTTTCAGGGTGCGATGGAGTTTGGTCCGCGGGCGCTGGGGGCACGTAGTATTTTAGCTAATCCTACTAACCCTGCGATGCAAGAAGTTTTAAATAAAAAAGTAAAGCACCGAGAAGCATTTCGTCCGTTTGCGCCGGTGGTATGTACCGAAGACGCCGCGACCTATTTTGATGTTCCAATGCCGTTACCCGCGGCCGCAGATTTTATGACGATGGTGTTTCCGGTGCGTTCAGAGTGGCGCCAGCGGTTACCCGCGATTACCCATGTTGACGGTAGTGCGCGCGTCCAAACATTGCAGCGTCAGCACCAGCCGCTGCTGTATGACGTGATCAAGGCATTTGGCGTGGCGTCTGGGGTACCAGTACTGATCAACACTTCCTTTAACGTGCGCGGTGAGCCGATTGTCTGTACTCCGGAGGATGCATATCGCTGTCTGATGGGAACCGAGATTGATTTTTTGGTGATGGAAAATTTTTTAATAAAACGAAGTGATAACCTCCTTCATAGCTAAGATATGCGGCTACGGAACGATCTTATTTTTGTAATAATAGGCGTTGGATTAATGCTTGCGGCATTTACTTTAAATCCGTGGATACTAGAGTATTTTTTTTCTCCTGATCGGCACCTTGATTTTATCTGGAAATACGTATTGATCCTTTGTCTAGACAGCCTTTTGTTTATTTTTGGTTGCCTCGTGGTCTTGCCAAGACCACGGCTTTTCTTAAGCTCCTATCGGTATAAATTTTTGACATTATGTGTTGCTCTCTTATGTGCTTTTTTAATTGCCGAGGTACTAGTAAGGATCTTGGATACACAGACTGATCTCACTATTTCTGACAACACACTTGGCACTATTCCAAACCCTGGGCTACGTCCGGAGTCGCTTGGTTTTCAAGAAACCGAACTTAACTTTGCCAATCTTGCGCAGGACAATCTTGTGTACGCTATTGGTGATTCATTTGCTTATGGATACGTAGATTACGATGACAATTATCTTACCATTGTTGATGAAAATTTTCCCGAGTATAATGTTGTTAATCTAGGAGTTTGGGGGCATCAACCTTGGCAGTATTTTGAGATGATTAAACGTTATTCAGAAATTAGAAAACCAAAGTACATCTTACTCAATTTTTTTGTTGGTAACGATTTTTATGACGTAGAGAATGTTGATTTTTATCTTCGGCAACGCCCTTATTTGTCACCACTCTTTACACTGAGTGAATTTTCGAAACTTATATCCGAGGCTAATCAGTTTTTAGTCGCCACTATTTTGAACGAAGATTTTTTTCTACATGTTAACAGGTTGTACTTTGAAGTGAGTCGCAAGCAGTCGCTGTCACCATGGCAACAATCTACTGACGCTTCTTTACAATCAATTGATGATATCATTACGTACACTAGTACTCGCGATATTAAATTGGTAGTTTTAATTTTGCCTTCAGAGCCACAGGTTGACATAACGTTGCGCGAAACTATGCTTAAGCGATTTTCTCTAGAGTCTCAGGATTTTGATATTGCACGACCTCAACGTATCTTAACGGAGCATCTTGCTTCTGAGGGCATTCCTTTTATTGACTTATTGCCATCATTTCAAGAGGCTGGTAAAACCGAGAGGCTCTACTTACCTAGAAATACCCACTGGAATCCGGCGGGTAATGCGTTGGCCGCTGACGTAATTACTCAACAGCTTAGGGATACTAATTTTTTCACCAATAATGTTTCGGAATAAAAAAGTTTATATTTTTATCGGCGTATTGATTAGTTTTTTGGTATTTTTTTTCTGTTTAGTTGGGCTTGAAATACTATTACGGACTTGGCCGACGATGCTGCTGGGAAATAATTTTACAAATGAAATACGATCAAAGTATCATGGGGGCGATGACGGTATCTATTGGTATGATTCAGCGTTGCGGATTAAAAGAATGAAACCTCACTATGAAACAACTATGTATTTTAATGAGTATGAATGGCATCACACAACTAATGCGGATGGTTTTAGAATCGCTGATGATCGTACTGATGCCGATATTGTGCTACTTGGTGATTCACTTATTTATGGTCATGGACTCGATGACGATGAGTCCATCGGCTATCTTCTTGATGCGCAGTCACAATTAACTTCTGCGAATTTGGCACTTCAAGGTAATGGTTCGTTTGACAATTTTGTTATTTTTAATGCTTTTACCTTTAATTATCACCCGAAGTATATTTTTTATTTCTTTTTTGGTAATGATCTGACGGATTTTAGGGGACACCAAGATGTTGATGTTACCCTTAGAGAGTTAAACGATTTCGTTGCTACTCCTTTGGATGAATTTGATTTTTCGAATCTTCAGCCAAGTCCATATGTTGAACACACTGACGAATCTCGGCCACTGGCGATTGAAGTCGCAGTTAGATTTTTTGTTCACCGCGCCCTTGAGTTTTTAGGTGTGGAAGCGCCACTTGATGGATATACTGATTTCGAGGACGAATTACTATGGGAGTATACGGAGAAAGTATTGCAGTACATGAAGTACAAAGCTGATGCCATTGATGCGGAGTTTGTACTAGTGCCAGCGACCACATTTTATCAGTACACCAATGTTAATGATGAACAATATGAAAGACTTCATACCATTGCCGATGATTATGACATTTCTTTTATTGATTCTCGGTCAATTGGTCGTGATTCAAAAAATTTTCTCCATCAACACTATGATGGACACTACAGTGAAGACGGTGCTCAAGTAATAGTGGATCTACTCTTGCAATTTATCGCAGATCACCCCGATGGTGTATAATATAGCTATATGCAATTCGATATCATCACTATTTTCCCCGACATTTTTGACTCTTATATTAATGAGTCAATTCTTAAGCGTGCGCTACAAAAAAAATTGATCAAAATCACCAGTCATGACTTGCGAAAATTTTCTACGGCTAAAGGTATTCATAAAAGCGTTGACGACAAACCCTACGGCGGCGGCCCGGGTATGATTTTGATGGTTGAGCCAATTGATAAAGCATTACGTGCCTTGAAGTTAAAAACAAAAAGTAAAAAATCAAAGACCCGAGTAATTATGTTAACGCCAGCTGGCCAACGCTTTACCCAACGAGAGGCTGAGCGTTTGGCAAAGTATGACAGATTGGTATTACTCTGCGGTCGCTATGAAGGATTTGATGCCCGAGTTGACGAGCTTGTTGATGAAAAAATTTCCATTGGTGATTATGTCTTGGCCGGTGGGGAACTACCAGCATTGGTGGTAGCGGAGGCAGTGGCACGCAACATTCCCGGAGTAGTGGGGCACGAGCACGCACTTGATGACGAAACATTCTCTCATGATTTAGAGTATATTGAATACCCGCAGTACTCTCGACCAGAAAATTTTAAGGGCATGACAGTGCCAGAAGTGCTTTTGTCTGGGGATCATAAAAAAATTAGTGAGTGGCGGAAAACTCAAAGTAAAAGAATAAAATAATAACAAATTAAAAAACACCACCATCATTGGCGGTGTTTTTTAACTCACCTGAAACACCAAACAAAGTTTACTGTTTCAGGTGAATGGCGGAAAGTATAATACTTTCCGCCGGTTGTGTTGCGTAGATACCTAGCGAGCGTTGATGGCCTGAGCCAACAACCTGCCGGCATCTCCGGCGTCGGTGCAGACGAAGGTCTGCTGACCGATGTGAATTGAGCACACTGGTTTGGTGACAGGTGCTGTCACCAGTTTTTTACCGGACTCGGTGAAAAAGTACGCTTGCGTTTTCATGCTGCTTCTCCTTAGTTGATTTTTGTCTAGCTGGATGCAACTCATGCTTTTATTTACATAAGCCGCTTCTTAGCTAGACAAAATACTTGGATAGAAGCAAATTGACTTTAAAGATCAATATATAATGATAACATGCTTCATTATATTTGTCAAGTATTTAGTCCTTATTTTACTATTTTTTAGCTAAAATAAGATAATTTTATCCAGTAGAGCTAATAAGCTGGTAAGCGGTATAGTACCTGATTTTGGTTGCTTTACCTGCTTACTTTGCTCCATGAGCTTACTAGTTGTCACGAACTTGACAATGACTTTGAAAGGGTGTAGACTAGGAGGAGTTAAAAATTAACTTTTACAAACAGCAATTTACACTGACATTAAACTTGTTTTTTGATCCCGTGTAGGGATAAGGAAAAACAGTGGCATCTAAATT
>JAHFHR010000002.1 GCA_023246815.1 bacterium
TGCTGCCTCGCGTACACCCATCAGCCAGTTACGTGATACCCCTGCCATCACATAATATGGTAGCCCAACGGCCAGTCCACTCACATACGCCGTAGTTGGCAAAAAACTCACCGCTATAAAAAGTTCAGTAGCGACGAGGCCGATCGTGAGCACATACGGAAGTCCACTGCGAAAAGCAGCGCCGCTGGTCCAGATCAGTTGATACGTAACAAGTCCGGTAATCATAGCAAAAACAGGAACCAAATACCAGACTGACAGGCCGAGAAATACACTAATACTTAAAAAACTGCTGGCCGTAAAAAAAATGGTGAGCAGATCAAGATACGACGAAATATTTTCAAGCGAGTGCACCTGATACCGCGGCCTAAAATGAAACCACAGATACAACACCTCCAGATATACCCAAATGAGCAGGACGACCACCAGCAGTAATAACTGCTTCAAAAAAGCATGCTCTAAAAAACTCAAAAACAAAACACTACTCACAAAAAAAAGAATTGGCGTAAGCATAAAACGCCAAAATTTTTCACTCAAGAGCCGCCGTTCCGCAAGCTGCCACACCCCAAGCCCCAGTACCACGATACTGATAAGACCGATAGCATACACCTGACGTGGCACCGCCACTACCTGTTGGAGAAACAGCAAAAGGGTAAATGCAACCACACCAGGAACAATTCGATTGAGCAACTGTTGCATATGTTAAGGAATAATCTGGATCATCCAGGAATGTGCTTCCTGAAGTTGCGCCAGCGCGTTGTGGGCTGTTGCAATGCGCGTCTCGTCGTCGTCGGCTTCAGCCTGCTCAAGTTGCTCAAGCGCCAACACTAGCTGAAAATGTACATCCAAAAGATCTTGTGGCACCCGCAACTCCAGCACCGCATCCTTGACGCTGGTAGTCATCCCAGTAGCCCAATAGGGCGCCAAGGCAACGGCCACGTCATGCTGGTATTGCGCGGTCAGCGCAGCAGTATCAACAACAATAGTGTTGCGATCACCGCCTGAAGTTGACGGTTCAGACGGTGATGCACTTGGCATGAAACGTGCGCACCCCGCAATGCCGGACAATAAAAGTAATAGTAACAGCAACTGTCGGTAGCGCATGGCAATAACAACTTAAAGGTAAGAAATAAAAATGAATACCAGAATCTCAATAATCGCAATGGTCACCAGCGTAGTCAAAAAGGTAAAGATGCTTTCGGCGTAACGCTTCTGCATGACCAAGTATCCTGGATACCCAAGGACAAGCACCCCGGATATAGCAACGCTAAACACAAATAGCAATAAAAACAGGAGCATACCAAAAGTGGGGTTCGCATCTCTGGGTAGTGCTTGACCAACCGTCTGAATCACCAGCACGACTGCCAATGAGTACGCGGCCTGGGCAATGCCCCCCAAAAATCCGTACTTCATAATCTCGGATTCGTTGGATTTGTTTCTCTTAAACATAGGTGAGGTAGTGTGTAAAGTAATAAATTAAAAGTATCGACCTTTACGCTTTGATAAATACGTTAAAAAAACATCCCTCCAGTTGGCATTTCTTTCTCAATCTCAACCCAAGTGTCACTATCAGCGTCATGGCGAAATGCTTTGAGCTTGTGAGTGTTCTCCGTTTCTGAGTAAGTATATTCAATGGTCACGTCGCCGCCAATGCGTCGGGAACCAATAGTACGTTTACCAAGCACCAGTGGCTGAGTAGTAAATTCAAGTTTCATCTTACCGGCCGGACCGAGAAACTCAACCACCTCAACCGTTCCCGAACCCCCATCGTCGGATACAGCTTCACTGCGCTGAGCAAGTAGTTCAAAATTGTCTTTAATATGGCCGACGATATCGTGCCACCGTTCTTCAGTCATACGTTAGCTAGTAATACGTACCTTTTTCTTCACTTTTTTTAGTACGATTTTCGTAGGCTTGTCGGCTAATTAATTTTTGTTCGTATAATTTTTTCAAGGCCGCATCCATAGTAACCATGCCTTCCTGGCTACCGGTCTGAATAGCTGAAGGGATGTGGGCGATTTTACCTTCACGAATAAGGTTACCTACCGCCGGAGTATTAATCATCACTTCGCGCGCGGCCACCAACCCCCCACCATCACGAGGCAACAACTGCTGACTGACTACCGCTCGAAGTACTGATGCAAGTTGGCTCTGGATCTTTTGATGCTGATGGGTCGGGTACATATCAACGATACGCTCAACCGTCTCAGCCGCACTATTGGTGTGTAGTGTTGAAAGTACGAGATGTCCGGTTTCAGCAGCGGTCAACGTAGCTGAAACCGTTTCTAGATCACGCATCTCACCTACCATAATGACGTTAGGATCCTGACGTAGCGCACGCTTCAATGCTTCAGAAAATGACCGAGTATCACGACCCAATTCTCGCTGTTCAATGATACTTTGGTGTTCGGTAAAAATATACTCAACCGGGTCTTCAATGGTGATGATGTGCGCGCGACGCTCTTGATTGATAATGTTCAACAGCACCGCCATGGTCATTGACTTACCAGAACCGGATGGACCGGTCACGAGGACTAACCCTTGATTCAGGTGACTCAGCGTATACAAGGTTTCATCAAAACCAATTTCTTTTGGCGCAGGAATGCGATCAGGAATAACACGTGCTGCTAGACCAATAGTACCTTCTTGCTCATGCAGATTAACCCGAAAATGTCCGCCGGCAACATTAAGCGCAACATCAAGCTCTTTCTCCTGCTTAAATTGCGCCACCGCCTCAGGACTAACCAACAAAAAAATTGCCTGTTCAAGAGCCTGCGGATCAAGAGGTGTGTCGCCAATCACCCCCAACTCGCCATGAATGCGCAACGCCGGTTTATTGTTGGCCACCAAGTGTAAATCTGAGGCACCAGATTTCATGGCCTGTACGAAATAGTTAGTGATGTCCATAGCTTAACTACCAAATTATAACACAAAATCCTGTTGTTTTAAAAGAAATTGGTGAGCACGCTTAAGTAGATCTTGTCCCTGCTGAAAATACATTCGCTTCAGCGCCGTATCAAAGTCAAACCAGTCATACGTCTGATGCTCGTGAGAAATAGTCACGGCCGAAGAGTCTACTTCACCTAAATAAAAAATGGCTTGCTTGTATATTTTCTCACGCGTGCCATTGTGTATTTCAGTATCAAAATCGTACTCATAAGTGTCGTAAAAACCATCAAGAATATGGGCATCAATAATACCGGTTTCTTCTTGTAGCTCCCGCTGAGCTGATTCCAGCTCGGTTTCACCGAGTTCCTGACGGCCTTTGGGGAAATTCCAATACGGACCACCATGATGCAACAACAAGTATTTAATACCCTTGCCTTCACGACGGAAGATCACAATACCGATAGTTTTTTCTCGCTCAGCCATGGGTTTGATAATTTTAAGTCTTTAATCTTGCATTAGTCTCGCAAGTATCGCTTGCCTTTTAGTTTTTCCGGTAGATATTCCTGATTTTCTTGCCAATCATAATCTGGCGAGTACTGATAGTTCTTACCGTAGCCAAGATCCTGCATCAGTTTGGTTGGAGCATTGCGCAGATGCAGTGGCACTGGTTCATCCATAGACTGACGTACATCCTGCTTAACCTGACCGTACGCCTGGTACACCTCAACTGATTTTTTGGCGCGTGCCAAATACACCACACACTGTGCCAAAATAACATCGCACTCGGGCATGCCGATAAAATGACATCCATGATAGGCCGCGACCGCCTGTTCAAGTGCCTGTGGGTCAGCCATGCCAATGTCTTCAACGGCCATGCGCACCAACCGTCGGCCAATATACAACGGATCTTCGCCAGCTTCCAGCATCCGCCCCAACCAATACAAAGCCGCGTCGGCATTGTTGCCACGTACGGACTTGTGCAGCGCGGAAATTAGATTGTAGTGCTGTTCGCCGCCTTTGTCGTACAGATAGTGCGATTTTTGCAGCGACTCTTTGATAATATCTTTATCCAAAACAACTTTGCCCTGTGAATTTTTTTCAGTAGCGCCAATTGCAAACTCAAGCGCGTTTAAAGCCACACGAGCGTCACCGTTGGAAAGACTGGTTAAATAGCGCATGGTCTCATCATTAATATCAACCTTAATACCGGAAAAACCCTGTGTGACTGCACGCTCAATAATCATTTCCAAATCACGCTCACGTAACTGATCAAGAACGAATACTCGACAGCGCGACAGTAACGCTGACACTACTTCAAAACTGGGATTCTCGGTGGTGGCGCCAATCAAGGTCACCAGTCCGTTTTCCACGTACGGCAAGAGGCCGTCCTGCTGCGCTTTGTTCCAACGATGGATCTCGTCAATGAACAATATCGTACGTTTGCCATATAGTTTGCGCTGGGCTTCGGCCTCTTTGAGCAGCTCGCGCAAATCTTTCATGCCAGCACTGACCGCTGAAATCTGCACAAAGCGCGACTGAGTAATGCGGGCAATGATGCGAGCTAAGGTACTTTTACCTGACCCCGGTGGTCCCCAAAAGATAATTGAGGGGATCTGGTCCTTTTCGATAGCTTCACGTAGCAGTTTTCCCCTACCAATAATCTCAGTTTGCCCCACAAAGTCAGCCAAATCCTGCGGCCGCATCCTTTCGGCTAAAGGGGCGGTTTTTTGCATGTCCTGCTTTAATTTTTGATCAAATAGGTCCATACTAGCTACACAAGGCTAAAACTGCTCAAAATGGCCAAATTTAGGCCCCTGAGAGGTTGTTTCTTCGTACTCATTGTACTCTCTTACTATATATGGGTCAAAGCTGATTATTGACAAAATTAATGAAATATGCTATATTTTTAATCAGTCAAAAAACCGCATTAACCAGCCAGAAGGAGAACCAGTCATGCGGAAGATACTATGGGGGATGTTGGCAGTCTCATCAACTGTAACGGTAGGAGCTGGGGTGCTCTTGCTGCCTGGACTTTTCCAGGGATACGAACCGAATTCGCCAGACTTTGAGATCGTGGCATACGGCTTTGTAGGCCTGGTTATCATCGATGGCCTCTTGCTGAAATTCGCCACTGGCGAAAAATTCAGCAAATGGATTTAAGAGACGCGATGCGTGACACCATCGCAATGATCGTCAACCATCCGTGGTTGACCCTGTTCCTGTTCTTTCTGTTCATGCTTACGGGCATGGACTTCTAGTTTTCCCCCTCCGGACGGCCGAGTCTACCCCAGCTCGAGTTGTCCACTCCGAGGCCGCCTATGATCCCACCCCCTCCCGGGATCTAGGCGGCCTCACTTTTTTTTAATTTAATATTGAACCAACATTCGAGGTTCAGTCACCATGTCGTAACGATGATTGATAATATTCTCAATGTTGAACGTCCCCATCTTCGGTGCTTCAATGAAACCTTCCATGGCCGCTTCGGCAAACCAACCGCTATGAATCCAATCAAGCAACCATTCATCCGCGTGTTTGGGATTTTCCTGAGTAACCCCCGCACCAATGGTCCGCAGCCAGCGTCGATTAAAATGCTCTTGCGATCCGATGGGCGGCGCAATAATCACGGGAATGCCTAGCGCTGCATAAAAACAAAGCTCTGACGGCTTCGTCCATAGTACGTCGGTGGTACGCAGGGCTTCATCAAACTTTTTAAAATACTGATCTTTAGTTGATCCAAAAATAATTTTAATCCCCCGCCCCAGTTCTTCTCGCAAACCAGCAGCAACAGCGGCATCGCTAAAAAACTTGGCGACGTTGTTGTGAATCCCAGCCACTAACACCAGTCGTATTTTTTTGAGCCTAATTTGGTTTTTTAAACTTTTAATAATATCAGCGCCGATATCACGTTGCGCTCCAGCCCCACCCACGGCAAAAGTGACAGTCAACGGATGGTTACTCTTATTGGGCAATTTTTTAATACCTAGATAACGCTTCACTAAACCTTTGTAGCGCTGCCAGTGTAGGCGGTCAGGATCAAGGTTGACCAGACGCTGAGCAATATCACCTTTCAAAATTTCCATCGTATCGCTACCGATGTTGTCTAGCGGCAATGGGAAGCCCGTCAAAAAAATTTTGTCCGCCGCAACACCATACAACTTGAGCCGCTCAACCACCCGGTGGTTTGGGGCAAAGTACTGAATCCGACTGCTGGCTGGCTCTTTAGGGGCCCAGGCACGATTGATATCGGTGTCCGTAGCCAAGCAATAGATTTCGCCCGGATAGTCAAAATGCTCGGCCATGAATGCCGGGATAAAAAAGGTGGTAATCAGTGGCTTTGGATCTTTGGACAGCTTATCAATCAGGTGCTTACCCCACTGCCGTTTTTCGATCAGCCGATAAATCTGTTTTACCTGCAAACTCATTTTTGATAAATCGCGCTTGGGGTAAAACTTAGGGATCTCCTGAAGACTGTCATAAAGCTCCCAGGCCGGTTTGCCAATCACCGGAACACGCTTGAACCGTGAAATAAACTCATAAAACCGCTGACTCTCACGCCATACACGACGATCACGCTCCGGCACCCCCGGATAATTGTTGGCGGAGATGATGTTTTTTTTGTACGCCAAATGACGCAACGGAAAGGCCGCGCGCTGGTGACCGTAACCCATGTCTACTGACACCACCCACGCTTTCTGCGAATGCTTATGTTTATGTTTGACGCTGGCCATGTGTACTCATTGTATCAAAAAAACGTTGAAAGAAAAACGCGAGCAGCGCCACTGCCAAAGGTGCCAATTGTAAATTGATGCGCGCCAAGGCACTCAAGTCCAGTGCTTTGTCAGTAAACAGCACTACGCCGTTGTACATCGCAAAGAGCGCTATCAACGTGATCATTAAGTAGCGCAGTGAGATGCTTTTCCAAAGATCACTGAATCGTAAGATAATCACTGCGGCAACAATCAGCCAGAGTATATTAAAATGGCTGCGCAAGAAAATAGACGACCACATCTCGCCGATAAATTGATTGTTCAATACTAAATCAACCGTACTTGAATCGCCGCTAAAAATATCCAGTCGCCGCATAACACGAAAACCAAGCCAGGGTAGTACGGTCAACGCCGCAAAAAACCAACCCAATAAAAAATCTTTAAGCTTAACCCGTCGGGCGATCAATAAGAGTAAGGTGGTAACTACCATCAATGGAAAAATAATGGTCAAACCTTCGTTCTTAGTCCAGATGCTAAACGCCAGTCCCATACCCGACAAATAAAAAAATGAGTTGCCAGCGCCAGCAATGTAGTAGAACAGTGCAATAACCGCGATGTAGAGATAGATTGAGAATAGCAAATCAGCGTAGGCTACGTGTGAGTGGATGACCAATAGCGGTAAACTGGATAGCGCATAGGTGGCGACAATTTTTATCAAGCGGTGCATCTTGGCCGGCAGACTAAAATAAAAAATGGCGATCAAGAAAAGATAGTAGATGACGCTGGCCAGGTTGACATAGCGATCCTGGTACTCCCCTGCGGCCGTGGCTAGCCACACTTTGAACATGGCATCGTGCAAAGGATAACTGGTGATACCACCGCCCAGATAAAACGGCCCGTTTTCTTGAAGCGGAATAGTCTGCTCGGTGTAGATCACTTTGGCTTTTAAATTCCAGCTGTTCCAAGCATCAAACTCGTACGTCGGAATGGTACTCACTGTCCACACCGCCATACCAACACGTACTATTAAAAGCAATAAAAACGTCAGCATCGCTGCTTTTTCCAGAAGCGACCACTGGCTAAGATTAGTAAGCTGGCGCTTGATAAACGGCATTAGTCGCCGTGGATCTGGCCACGGTACACGCCGTTCAAATAGCAGCACCAAAAATCCAAAGCCAAAAATCTGCATCAACGCTGCCACCACAAAGACCCATGGCGCAAGCGCAAAACCGTTAAACACATTAAACGCAAACACATCAAGAGTAAATCCGGCGATGCCGGCCAGCCAACCGGTAAAGAATTTAAACCCAAAGCTAAAACTCTTACTGCGGTCAACCAGATAGATCAGCATATAGCCGCGACCCCAGATCAACCCTACGCCAGCAATCAATTGTAGGTAATCAATAATCATTGTTCTTGAAAAATGAAAGCGTCGTCACCATATACCGCGGTGGTAGTCCCCAGTGCTGACAACGGCTCATTATTAATAAATAATCGCTGTTGGTCTTGATTATAGCGTACATCATCGCGCTGATATACTACATATGTTTTATTATCGCGCGCGCCTGCATCCACGAGCTGCGGATAGACAAGATACTGCATGATGCGCGGAAAGTGGCCACTGCCGTCGCTCAACAAATTAAATGTCTGCCGTTCAGGTAGCGTCTGGTGCACCCATTCGGCGAATTGATAAAAATTACCGTAGCCGCGTAGGTGCTTGTCCGCTGGTGCCGGCGTGACATACGTTTGATAATCAGTAGCACGATGAGTTAAAAACTCATAGGTCATGCGCAGGTCGGTCATTACCCAGAGTCCAAGTAGTAGCAACACCGCAGGCGTTCGCCATTTCTTTGATCGCAGTAATAACACTAACGCGATCGCAATAATCGGTAGCAGATACACCGTCGCTGAGTGACCAAATACCCGCGGCGTGGGAATAAGGTTTACGGTAAATGGCGAATATGGCGCCACTCGCAAATAATCGCGGACGGCTTGAGTGAGTAGTCCAACACCACCATTGTTATCTAAACTGATTTGCGAAACACTAATCGTGGCTGGTGCAGCACTTTCCAAGTGAATACCAAGATCAGTGATTGGTTTTTCAAAAAGCGGTAAACGCAAAGAGAATTCAAGTGTGGCAAGAGCTCCGGATGCCGGCAAGTTTTGTTTAAGTTCAAAAGTATTAATCCCGGTGGTTGAGACATTGGGAATCACGGTAATATCAAGCGCCTGATCGCTTTTGAGCGTGATCAGCAACCGATCGTAGTCATGATATGAAAATGGTTCGGAGTACACCAAAAAAGCATCGCCGTCACTGATAAACCGAACGCCATCGTCAACGACCGTGACTTCCTCGCTCTGAGTATTAAAAATCTGCCAAAAAGTGGCAGTATCGGTCTGTAGTATATCAGAGTTGAAAATAACTTTTTCCGTGGCCGCAAAAACAATAGCTGGTGACGCAAAAAAAATAAGGGCAGTGAGGATACTACGGTTCATAATCTTTCTGTTATCAAGTATACCCTATCTGGGCTATTTGAAAAGCCTCCACGTCACCATGGAGGCCCTCTAGAACCGGCGTTTTAGTTCCCGCATCCGCTCTTTCCAGTCCGGAATCGCCTGAGCCACCAGCTTCCAAAACTGTGGTGAATGATTTAACTCCTGCAAATGGCACAGCTCATGCACCACGATATATTCAACCAGATAGTCAGGCAGAAAATACAATTTATAGTTAAAATTCAAGTTGCCCTTTTTTGAACAACTACCCCACATCGTGGTCTGCCGACGAACTGTGATTTTATTGTAGTTAAAATGGTAGAATTGATTAAACTTTTCTACCTTTTGCTGAATAAAGCGATGTGCTTTCGTTTTATATTTCTTATATTCTTCAGCGCTGTTGGTGTGGAAAAGTGATGTTGGCGAGTCTCTATATCCAGTCACTTTTTGAATAATCCAAGCAGTTTGATGATGCATCGCCCGCTCAACCAAGGCTACCGGAAAAATGTGCGGCGTGGTCACCAAGACTGATCCATCACGTCGCACCGTAATGGTCATACGTTTGGCGCGACGGTTGCGCTTGTGCTGATAGTCTATAGCCTGACCATCAAGAACTATTGTTTTATGCATGAACAATAAAACGGTGCTCATTAAATCCACCAGCCTGCAATTCCCATAGCTTGCGGTACAACCCTTGTTGCAACTTTTTCAAATCTTGATGCTCGCCCTCTTCAATCACCTGACCGCGGTCAATCACGACGATACGGTTCATTTTTTTGATGGTTGATAAGCGGTGGGCAATGACGATCACCGTTTTATCGTGCATCAGTGTTTCTAGTGCATCCTGAATAAATTTCTCTGACTCTGAATCAAGGCTAGAGGTTGCTTCATCTAAAATCAAAATTGGAGCGTTGCGCAAAATCGCCCGAGCAATTGCCACTCGCTGACGCTCACCGCCGGACAGCTTAATCCCCCGTTCACCAACGTAGGTGTCATATCCATGTGGGAGTGCGGAAATAAATTCGTGCGCGTGGGCCAACCGAGCAGCTTCCATCACCTCTTCATCAGTCGAATCAGGCGTACCATACCGAATATTTTCCATCAGTGGTCGGTGAAATAAAATCGGATCCTGCGGAACAAGACTCAACTGATGCCATAAACTTTCTTGAGTCACTTTTGAGATATCTTGACCATCAACGGTGATAGTACCAGCCTGAATGTCGTGCATACGCAACAGCAATCGAATCACTGTACTTTTACCAGCTCCGGACGGACCGATTAAGGCGATACGCTCGTGTGGTTTGATCTGTAAACTAAAGTTATCAAGTACCTGAATGCCGTCTTTATAGCCAAAAGAGATGTTATCAAAACTAATTGCACCCGTAGTAACCGCGAGTGCTTTGGCGCTCAGGACATCTTGCACCTCATGCGGCGTTTCAAAAATTTCAGTCATCTCAACGGCATCAGCCAAGTTCTCATAGATGTCGCGAATAATCCGGCCAAAGTCCCAGATACGATAAAAAATAGTAATAATATAGGCTTGTAATAAAAAGAAATCACCAATGGTTAGTAAATCTTGTTGCCACAACCTGACTGCCACATAAAACACCACGATCTCAAGACCAAACATTAAAAAACTTTGGATTGAATCAATAGTGCTACTAAAGTTACTAGTAAACAACCGAAGTGAACGTAACTTCCAGGTAGCATCAGCAAAACTTTTCATCTCACGGCTATACCCATTAAACAACTTTACGTTGCCTTGGTTGGTGATAGTATCAGCCAGCACTGCGGTTGTGTGAGTCTCGGCTTCACTACGTCTAATATCGTACTTGAGTTTATACTTAACAACCACCAAATTAAAGCCTAGGAATAGCATCAACCACAGCATAATTCCCCAGCCCAAATAGGCGTTAATATGAAAAACTATAACCAAAATGATACTGATACTAACGATCAGTGGCGTAACACTCCAGAGTACTCGATCATAAATAGTCTCAAAAGCGCGGATATACCACTGTACACGCTTAACCAATGAGCCAACAAACTCATTATTAAAATAGTTAAATGAATGTCGATGAAGATAGGTAAACGCTTTATTGGACAAATCATACATCACTTTGGTTCTGATGTAATTTGAAGTAAAGGTAGAAAAGCGAATCAACGTCCAACGAACGGCATGAATGACTGCGAGCACTGTGATTATAGAAAGTAACCCTGGAACGATTACTTCTTTTGATTTACCGCTAGAAAGTAAATCAAAAAAATACTTATAGAGCAGTGGGCCAACGGCGCCGAGGGTGTATTCAAGTACTACTGCTCCAAACATTGGAATAGCCCAAAAACGGTAACGAAGCACATGGCTAAAATACGATGCCAGTGTCTTACCAGATAATTTGATCAGTGCAGTGATATCAAGACGTTCAAATTTTCCAGACATAAACAGTACGTAGTGCATTATACGATGTTGCGGCCTGCCTGACTCCGCCTGACCACTATGTCATTCTGAGCAAGGTGAATAATCTGGGTACTACAGATAATCCAATAACCGATCGTAGTTGATAAAATCAAACCAACGATAAAAATAAGCAATCCAAATTACAAAATTGTCGGTTACTAACAAAATACCAATAAACAACAAAAACACACCACCAATAAAAGAAATAACGTTTAAATAGCGACTCATTTTTTTGACGTACTGAGCAGCATGCCCAAAACTAAGTGCTAATGCTAAAAACGGCAACGCTAGTCCGACTGAAAACACCGAGAGCAAAAGCGAACCCTGCAGCGCCGTGCCCGAAGTGGAGGCCAGCGCCAGCATCGTTCCCAAAATCGGACCAATACATGGTGTCCAACCAAAGGCAAAGGTTGCACCAAAAATAAATGAACTTCCCGGCTTCCCTGGTGTTAATTTCTGGCCCAGGTTAAAACGTGACGTTTTACTTAAAAAAGAAAAAAAGTTTTTAAAAATCGGCAAATCAAAAAAGTGCATCAAATACAGCCCAAAAAAAATGACAAACGCTCCACCAAGGCGCGTCAAATCAAACCGATACTGCCCCAGTAGTGATCCGGCCGCACCAAACACCGAGCCCATCAGAATAAAAATAACCGAAAAACCAACGACGTACATCACGCCATTAAGGAAGATACGCTTGCGCACCGTGGCAGCTTTGAGCGGATCCTGTAAATCTTGGACTGACGCGCCGCCAATAAACGCCAAAAATCCAGGGACTAAGGGTAGTGTACACGGCGCCAAAAAAGTCAGTAGGCCGGCAATAAACGCCGGTATGATCAGTGAGAAGTCCATAATAACATTAGGTTAGACTGCTAGAAGCTTTGAGTGTCTTAATAATTGAACGTACCTCAGGGTCATTCAGGCAGACGTTGTAACAGGTCATTTGACCATTGCGTATGCGCTCAATCAGTCCGGCCAGCTCAAGACTCTTTAACTGTTGTGAAGCGGCCGGAACCGAGATACCAAAAATTTCTGAAAACTCAGTGACGCAGATATTGCCCTTCGCCTCCAAAAGCAAGGTAAAAATTTTAAAGCGGTTGGTGTCACCCAACGCATCAAATAATCTTGAAAGTCGATTATTGATCCCTGCGGCCTGGCTTTTAAGTTTGCCAAGTTCTTTATCGGACAACATAAAAACAGAATTAAAGAGTTAAGCAATTACTTAAAATATAGATAAAATTCACTTACTAGTCAAGGTACGTTATCTACTTTCTCCCTCGCTGCCGTAAATAGACATCAAGAATTCCGCCACCCTCGCTTTCACCATCTTCATCAACATACCGCACTTCCCCATCATCAAGATTGCGATAGCCAGATGACTCATCGACGTCCCAGCGTTCAAAAGTACTCTCCGGTAATTCCTGCAAAAATTGTGATACGCGTGAAAATAAATCGCCGCGGCCGGAAATCAGCGGATAGGTCAAATACAATTTTTCTTTGGCACGAGTACTGGCTACATAAAACAAGCGCCGTTCTTCTTCCATCTGATCCGGATGCTCAAATACTTTGGCGTGCGGAAACTGACCATCTGTTAAACCAATCACAAACACCACCTTCCATTCTAAACCTTTGGCTTGATGAATAGTAGAAAGGGTTACCGCTTCATCAGGTCCGGCCCCTTCACCAACAATGGTCTGACCTTTGAAACCTTCAGACAAGGCTACGTCAGATAAAAACTTTTCCAGCGAATCATAACGTCCGGCGAAATCAATCAGTTGAGTAATGTCGTCCAGTCGGTCTTGAGCATTATCAAAGTTAGCCGCCACATGGCGATCATAGCCGGATTTAAATACTTGTTGAATCAACGCACCGACGTTGTTGGTATCACAACCGGTCATCCCATCAAGCAGCGTAATCAAGCGTTGCCAGCCAATGGCCGCGCGCGATGGTAAAGACTCGGCAATGTTAGCGCTGATAGCATGGGTGATATCCGGGAATGTCGCGACTCGTTTCCAAATTTTGGTAGCACCAGTGGTACCGATTCCCTCTTGCAGATTTAAAATACGCGTCCAAGAAATTTCATCCTGCACATTGGTATAGGCCTTAAGATGCGCCACAATGTCTTTGATGTGAGCTTGTTCAAAAAATCGCAAACCGCCCCGCATTTCATAGGGAATATTTCGTTTATTCATTTCCATTTCCACTTCCAGTACTTGGTAGTGCGCGCGGAATAACACTGCAATATCTGACAACGATATGCCTTCGTCTTGTTGCAGTTCCAAAATACGCTGACAAACAAAGTCAGCCTGTTGTGCAGCGTCAGATAGCGAGGCCACCACCGGTTTGTCTGATGACGGCCGCACTGCACTTAACGTCTTATCAAATTGATTAATGTTGTGTTTAATAGAGGCGTTGGCCAGCTTTAGAATTTCAGGAGTAGAACGATAGTTGGTTTCCAGTTTAAACGTCTTAGTATTTTCAAAAATTTTAGGGAACTGCAAAATATTATGTACCGTTGCCCCACGAAAAGAATAAATACTTTGCGAGTCATCACCAACGGCCAGCACGTTAGGCAACGGGCCAGCTAGCTGGCGCACGATTTGCGCTTGAATAAAATTAGTGTCTTGATATTCATCCACCAAAATATAAGAAAACTTGCGTGCTAATTTTTCACGAATATCATCTTTTTCTTTAAGCAGCTGATTCCATTTTCCCAACAGATCATCATAATCAAGACTGTTACTCTGAACTTTTTTTTCAGTGTAACGCTTGGCCACTGATTCGATCTTGGGGATCACTGATTCATCAAGATATGAAAAACGACTTTCAATGGTCTCTTTGGCTGACTCAGAGGCATTAGCGCCTAAGCTGATAACCTTTAAAATAGCTTCAGCTTTGGGAAAGTAGCGATCTTTGGGAAAATCAAGTTCAGCTAGACAGGCTTTGATCAAGTCACGCGAATCTTCTTGATCCAAAATAGTAAAATCGGAACCAATGCCAATAGCTGAACCATACATGCGCAAAATTCGGTTACCAACGTGGTGGAATGTTCCACCCCACAAGCCCTTGGGCTTTGCTTTGAGTAACACTTCAATGCGGTTGAGCATTTCATTGGCGGCTTTGTTGGTAAAGGTCATCAGTAGTATCCGCTCTGGACTGATCCCCTGTTCAATCATGTAGGCCACGCGGTACACAAGCGTTCTAGTTTTTCCTGAGCCAGCGCCGGCCAATACCAAACACGGTCCGACCACGTCGGTGACTACGGCCAGCTGCTCAGGATTTAACTCCTTGGCATAGTCAATCTGGAGATCGCTCTTCGCGGATTCAAATGGTTTAAGGGTGTACTGTTTCATAATACGCAACAGATGTTCAATAGATGAAATAAGTCCGCCTCGGGCGGACCTCTTTCATTTTCACATATTGTGTTACCAGTGTCAAAACAGTATGGTGCCTAGAATTTCTTCAATTGATTCAATACACCGGTAATCACGGACAGAATTACACTAAATAACAGCGCCCACCAGAAAGTATCAACCCCAAAGCCCGGCACCACCATATCGGCCAGCAAAATCAAGGCTGCGTTAATCACTAAGGCAAATAACCCAAGGGTAAAGATGGTCAGCGGCAAAGTCAGAATAATCAAGATCGGACGCAGGATAGCGTTAAACACGCCAATCACCAAAGCCGCCACCAGTGCAGCAAAAACATTGTCCACGTGCACACTCGGCAACAAATAGGCGGTGATGATGATGGCTAAGGTAGAGATTAGCCAGCTCAGTAAAAAATTCATAGGCTAATTATTGTTGCGCCTGCGCCAAACACGGCCCAGCGGTAATAATATCGGTGATGGTTGGTTCTTGACCACTCGCCAACTGATTAACGCGCTCAACGCCCAAGCGTTCAGCAAAACACTGCTGCATTTCCGGAGTAATCGGCGGGATCTTATTTGGATCAACGCCTACCTGGCGCAACGCTGCTTCCTGCTCCGGTGTCATATTATTTTGTGGCGCAGCGGCCTGATCAGTTGGTTGTTGGTCGGCGGTATCTGCATTTGCCGCAAATGGTCCGAATGGAATTGGTCCGGCTATCAAAATATAGGCCACCAGCCCGATCAGCGCCAGTAGTATAACGACAAAAATGATGATAAAAATTTTGATGATGCCAAAACCTTGTTGCATAAGTATAGTACAAAAATGATTATTGCTCTTTTTTTTAGTATACCACGTTTATAGCAACTACCCAACCGATTCCTTAAACTCTACCGGTTGGCGCAAAGTTTCCTGGCGCTCTTGGTAGCAGCTATCACAGCACAAAATCTTTTTTGACGGCCGGACACTATCGTCGCAATAATAACTCTCGCAAGCCATGTTGCAGAAACTACAGCGACCAATCACCTCTTTATTGGCAACAGGTACCACGTCGGTCACCATGCGGTTATCAAAAACAAACAACGTCCCTTTAAACTTCTGACCCGGATATTTTTCTATATAGGTATGAATGCCGTCTTTGAGTTGATAGATATTGGTAAACCCCTCTTGTTTGAGTAAACAGGTAGCTTTTTCACAGCGAATACCACCCGTACACACCGCCACCACTTTTTTGTCCTTGAGGTTGCTGATCGCCTCAAGCTTTTGCGGCAGGTCGCGAAAATTCTCAAGCCCAGGATCCACGCTATTTTCAAACGCGCCAGACTGAATCTCGTAATCATTGCGCAAGTCAAGCACCACAAAATCTTCATTGCGTTCATACATTGCCTGCAGTTCATCAGCAGTAACGTTAGGTGCGGTCTGGGTCTGCGGATCAAACTCGCCTGCGGCTAAGGTCACAATCTCATCGCGAACCTTGATGGACAGTTTTGGGAAAGCCGTGCCAATGCCTGGACTTTGTTTGAAATTCACATCAGCAAAGCGCTCATCTTGGTGCAACGCTTCTTTATATTTTTCAAGCGCTTCAGCCGAACCCTCAAACGTCGCATTCACGCCTTCATGAGCAATAATCATCCGACCAGTTAACCCGAGCTCAGTACACAGCAAACGCTGACTCTTAAGCAACGCTTGTGGGTCAGCAATGTGAACGAATTTATAGAATAGAGTGATTTGGTAATCAGGGGTAGACATGATACTAGTATATAAAGATACTCTATCCTAGCGTTTGCTTAAGAAAAAATCAAGCCGAACCAGAGTAAACCAGTCTATTTAATTAAACTCGACACTGTCTACAATCCGACCCACTATGCCATCCAAATCAAAAGTTGCTCGCTCGCGCTCACACTCCACTTGCTGTGGCTCATCATAATTGCCGCATTGCACCGCCCGTAATGTAAAAGTGACTGCAATAAATTCTCCTTTCTGTTCCAGTGCCGTACTATACGTATAGTCAGTATAGACACTACCAGCAGCGCCTTCATTCGGCGACGTGACGCAGTATGTTCGATTATTAATCGAACGTAAAGGAGCAAGGCAAACAAAGTCTCCCGTGTGCATGGTAACCACCGGCGGCCACTCTTGAGTATAAATGTACTGAGTAGATAGTACTGCGGGATATTGAAATGTAATACCTTGAGCATCATCAACAACTGTTGCCCAAGAATCTAGATCACCACTCTTTGGACAAGCGGTGAGCTCACAATTAGGACCAGTGCGGCCAACGTATGAACCGTCAGGACAAAGCATTGCTTCTTGGGTACAAAAAACCTGCTCTGAAGGTTTAGGAATCCTAGACCAGACAAAATACACAAAACCGATAAGCACTAGTAGAATAACCATCAGCACTAATTGCTTTTTCATCGTAAATTTTTCCATACCTGATGGCAAAATTCTTATTTAATCCAGACTGATTTAGTATTTACAAATTCCCTAATCCCAAACTCTGAAAGCTCCCGACCATACCCTGATCGCTTCTCTCCGCCAAATGGCAACCGCGGATCAGATTTAACCATACCATTCACGAATACCGCGCCGCTATCAATCTGTGGAATGACGCGATGTGCGCGATCCATATCACTAGTCCAGACCGATGCACTGAGCCCAAAATTGGTGTCATTGGCAATAGCGATCGCCTCAGCTTCCGTGGTAAACGTAATAACGGACGCTACCGGCCCAAACACTTCTTCAGAATATATTGATACCTGTTTTGTTACATTACTCAAAATAGTTGGCTGGTAGAAATAACCCGTGTTACTTACCCGACGACCGCCGGTAATGAGTGTGGCGCCACTAGCAAGGGCGCGCTCAACTTGGTCGGTGAGATCCTTAAAACCTTGAGCCGTGGCTACCGGCCCGACAATAGTAGTTGGATCCATCGGATCCCCTACTATTAAACTCTCAAATTTTTGTTTAAACATTTCCGTAAATTTTGTAGCAACAGAATCTTGGACCAAAAAACGTTTAGCTGCAATACAACTCTGGCCATTACTTTGTAAACGCGCCATGGTTGCCACTTCACAGGCAGTAGTCAAGTCTGCGTCTTCAAAAATAATAAATGGATCTGACCCGCCTAACTCAAGTACGGTTTTTTTAATTTCCTGCCCAGCAACACTTGCCACCGCTGCACCGGCAGCTTCGCTACCAGTAAGCGTTACAGCTTTGATCCGTGGATCACGAATTAGGGCTTCTACTCTAGATGCACCGATAGTTAAATTTTGAAACACTCCTACTGGATACCCAGCGGCACTAAACAAAGCCTCAATGCGCTGAGCGCAGAGCTGGACATTTGAGGCATGCTTTAAAATTCCAACATTACCGGCCATACTAGCTGGTGCGATAAAACGAAACACTTGCCAAAAAGGAAAATTCCACGGCATCACCGCCAGCACCACGCCGATCGGATCAAAGCGAACATAGCTGTTGCTGGCATCAGTGGCTACTGTTTGTGGCGCTAAAAACTTTTCAGCGTTCTCGGCGTAGTATTCGCAAGCCCACGCGCACTTCTCTACTTCAGCCTGCCCTTGAGCAACAGGCTTGCCCATTTCTTGGGTAATCAGTTCGCCTAATTCCCGGCTTTGCGCTTTAAGTAAACTGGCGAGTTTACGTAATTTTTCAGCCCGCTCGGAAAAAGGCACAGTGCGCCATAATTCAAAGCCCTGCTGGGCGCGAACCAATTTTTGCTCAATGTCATCACCACTTAATTCTTGATGTTCAGCGATGACTGCTTCGGTGGCCGGGTTGATTGATCGTAAGGGCATAATATTAAGATTACACTAGCTATATAGATAGCTCCTTATTCTGTCGTTCAATGTCATTTAAAATGTATTCAAATAAATTTTTCATAGTGGTGTCCCACTCCATATATTTCATACTCTTTTCGCGAGCCCGATCAAGAGTCAACCCGAGTTTACCCCACCGAAGCGCTCGATTCTGTGCATCCTGCATCTCATAGTAAATCACAGCTGCGATTCTATCAATACTGTAAGCAAATTGAGCATCAATATTTTTAATAAAATGAAAATCTTCATATAAATCGTAGTAATGACTGTACACACCACTCAATAATTGTTTAGCAGCGACCAGTTCTTCCTCAGCAGAAGCATCCGTTTTATCTTCATGGAGAGTATCGCCGGCAATCCTTTCGGGGGTTTCGTGAATCGCTAAGTACAAGAGTGCTCGTTCTAGGTTAACCTTATTTCGGTGTTCTAAGTGCGGATGAATAGTAATAGCCAAAAATGGTACATGGCCAATATGCTCAAGATCACTTTCGCGCACTACTTCGTTGAATACATCACTTGGTGAAATTAATTTTTGTTCAACCGCCATACGGTATCGTGCGAGACTTAATGTCTTGCGGTATACGTTGGCATATTCTTGTTGCGCTTTTATAATTTCTGCCAATAATGCTTGTGGGGTGATGGTCATATTAGAAACTACAAAGGACATTGCATATTTTTTAAACCTTCGGTCAACACCCGATGATTTTCTGAATAGTCAATTGGCACTTCAATAATATCAACTCCTTTATGCTCTAGGCTTTGTGCTAATAATTTCGAAAAATCTTCAGATCGTTCCACGCGATAGCCATGAGCACCATAGGCTTGGGCGTACTTCACAAAATCAGGATTACCATACTCAAGACCAAACGATGCAAACTGATCAGCCTGCTGCTTCCATTTGATCATACCAAAACCGTTGTCGTTTAAAATTACAATGGTAATATCAATCCCCTCACGCACTGCCGTTTCTAGTTCTTGTGAATTCATCATAAACCCACCGTCACCACAAACGGCAATCACTTTTCGTTTTGGATACAAGAGTTTAGCAGCCATGGCCGATGGCAAGCCCGCTCCCATAGTAGCCAGCGCATTATCGAGTAACAAGGTGTTGGGTTGATACGCCTGATACTGACGCGCAAACCACAACTTGTACATACCATTATCAAGAGTGACGATGCCATCATCAGGCATCACCCGTCGTGTTTCAGACACGATGTATTGTGGAGTCAGCGGAAAACGTTTCAGTGTATCAGTAAGCGCAGTGTGATCGACAAGCGTTGCTTTTACTTTTTCAAAATAACTGAAATCCCAATCCTGCTTGGTAATGCTTTCCTTAATCTGCCAAATGGTGTTGGCAATATCCCCCACCACTTCAAGTTGTGGGAAATAAATAGTATCAAGCTCAGCCTCAAAAAAATTGATATGAATCACCTGCTGGCTGTGATCGCGGCGCATGATAAACGGCGGCTTCTCCATCGTGTCATGGCCGACGTTAATGATTAGGTCTGCCCGATCAATAGCACAATGGACGTAGTCACGCTCAGACAGCGCGGCGGTGCCGATATAACGCTCATGCCGCTCATCAATGACTCCCTTGCCGAGCTGGGTATTCACAAACGGAATGCCCGTCTTCTCAATCAATTCCAGTAACATCTTGGCGGTTTGTTTACGATTGGCTCCAGCGCCGATAACGAGCAACGGTCGTTTAGATTGCTGAATTAATTCAATGGCGCTGGTAATGGCTTTTTCTTCAGCAACGGGCCGCCGTACTCTTTGGGTATCAAACAGCGGCGCATCAACCTCTTCGCGAGCGACATCTTCGGGTAGTTCTAGGTGAACAGCGCCGGGTCGCTCTTTCTCCGCATGACGGAATGCCTCACGCACACGAGCGGGAATGTTTTCACTGTGCACCAGCTGCTTGGTGTACTTCGTCACTGGCGTCATTAGTTGCACCGTGTCAATAATTTGAAACTTGCCTTGCTTGCTGCGCTTGACCGGCTTTTGTCCGGTAATCAAAAGCATCGGCATGCCACTGAGCGTCGCGTAGGCCGCGGCAGTCACAAAGTTAGTGGCTCCAGGGCCAAGTGTTGATAAAGCCACACCGGGTTTACCAGTTAGGCGACCAACCGTAGCCGCCATAAATCCAGCGGCTTGTTCGTGCCGGGTGATAATCAGTTTAATACTTGAAGTGCGCAACGATTCCAAAAAATCTAGATTCTCTTCGCCGGGTACGCCGAAAATATACTGCACCCCTTCATTTTCCAATGCTTTAATAAATAAATCCGAAGCTTTCATAGTTTCAAAAATTGTTTGATGAGCGGCCGATATGTTTGTATATCCATCTCCACCCCACGATGTAATGGCTGGGGTAAGGCGTCAAGGGCAAACCAACCGATTTCATCAATACTGCGCGGTTCATTATTTTTTACTTCATTACGATCAACCCTAATCAAATGTCCAAGAGCGATCCAGTGTGTTTTGACATTTCCCTCTTGGCCAAAATACGTCAGTGGAGGAAATGTAAGTTCAACAACACCACGACACCCATATTCTTCAAACAGCTCTCGCTGCAATGCTTCTTCAATAGTCTCACCGTACTCTAGTTTACCGCCACCCCAATCCCATTTTCCTTGTTCGTCGCGCGTATGTTGACTACGCTTGTGCATCAAAAAATTCTTGTTACCATCGTGGCAGACAAAGGTAACAGCAATGGCGGTAAAATCAACACCGGCGATCATATGAATTGGTTATAGTAGCAAACAATGCCTAGATATTTTAGCTAATATAGGCACTTTAAGCAAGTGGCCCGATGAACACTAAAAAAACGCCGTGCGACGATTTTTTACAATACTACTCTATTTTCTAAAAGCTATAAGCTAACCTAAAACTTGCCTTACCTTCTTCACAATAGCCGCACTATCAATACTCTCATACCTTAGTAATTCCGCTGGCTCTCCACTTTTAGTCATCTTACGCACCGCCAAACTGTGCACCGGAGTTGGCAATGGTTCAAGAGCACTACGCACCGCTTCCCCAATACCACCAGCTTCAAAGTGATCTTCAACCGTAATAATCGCCTTAGTTTCTTTGGCAGCACGATGCAGTGTGATACGGTCAATTGGTTTAATGCTGTACAAATCAATCACCCGAATATATATACCCTCCTCCTGTAAAACATCATACGCTTTAAGTGCTTCATAGAGCGTCACACCCGCTGTGACAACGGTAACGGTATCGCGCGTATGCTTACGCAACACTTTACTACCACCCAGGATAAATTTTTCAGATGCTTTATATAACGGTGCAGTATCCATTCGCGTAGTACGGATGTAGGTTGGTCCTTGATGCTTGATCGCCACGTCAACTAACTTTTCCTGTGATACATGGTCAGACGGATATAACACAGCAGAATTCAGAAGCGTGCGAAACATCGCAATGTCTTCTAACCCCATCTGGGACGAACCATCAGCACCAATAGACACCCCAGCATGCGAACCAACAAAATTAATCCGACTGCTTTTGCCGGCATACTGCGTCATGCGAATCTGATCAAACGCTCGCGTCAAAAACGCGGCAAACGTTGAGACAAACGGAACCTTATCGCGAGCCGCCAGTCCAGCTGCCACACCCACCATGTTTTGTTCGGCAATGAACATTTCAAAAAAACGATCGGGGTAAGCTTTTTTAAATGTTTCAGCATACGTTGAGTTGCTTACCTCCGCATCAAGCACCACCATGTTAGGATGTTTGGGAAATAATTTTACCAGCGCGTGGCCATACGCTTTGCGTGTAGACACTGCGGCGTCATAATTTTCGTGTACTGCTTGAGGACGTTTCAAAAGTGGTTTGGCAGGTGTACGATTAGCGGGCTTTTTAATCACTCCACGCAGTTTAGTGTCAACGGGGCCAAGCTCAACCAGTGCTTGTGCTAATTCTGTTTTGGATAATGCTTTACCGTGCCAATTATTTTTATTTTCCATTAACGATACACCTTTGCCTTTTAAAGTTTTGGCAATAATCATTACTGGCCTGCCACTGACTTTTGCTGCTTGTTGATAGGCTTTGACAATTACTGGTAAATCATGGCCGTCAATCACGATTGCTTTCCAGCCAAAACTTTCCACTTTGTTTTTATAATTTTTTGTATCATGGCCATACATAGTTGAGCCACGTTGGCCAAGCCGATTAACATCAATAATACCAACCAGGTTATCCAGTTTATAGTGCGCTGCAAGTTGTAATGCCTCCCAGACTGAGCCTTCCGCCATCTCACTGTCCCCCAACAGTACATACGTACGATATGGCAACTTATCAATGTATTTGGCATTAAGCGCCATGCCCAGACCGATTGATAAGCCTTGCCCCAGTGAACCAGTAGCGGCCTCAGTATATGGAAACGCTGATGTCGGATGGCCTTCTAAGCGACTGTTAAAATCACGCAAGGTGTGCAGCTCACCTTCTTTAATTGCACCAGCCGCTGCATATAATGCATAAAACAATGGTGAGGCGTGACCTTTGGAAAAAATTAACCGATCATTATTTGGATGATGCGGTTTTTTTAAATCATATCGAAATACACCGCTAAACATCAGACCGACCATCAGATCGGCGGCGGATAGTGATGAGCTCGAATGACCTGAACCAGCTTCGGTGGTTGAGGCAAGGCTCCAATAGCGAACCAGTCGCGCTAGATCAGTAAGTTTTTTATGAGAGGATGACATTAATTTACTTTCTTTTTTAATTCCTCAATCACTTTTTTAACGTCGTTATTTTTGAAAATAGCATTACTCACGACAAACCCATTTGCTCCGGCGTTACTGATGCCAGCAATATTCTCCAGTGTGATACCACCATCAACCGTAATAAATAAATCTGGTGCAAGCTTACGCAACTCTTTGATATGGTCTAGTGTTTCGGGAATAAACCGCTGACCACTAAAGCCCGGGGTCACTCCAAGAAGCACCACGCTCTTTAGTTGTTTGAGGAACGGCTGTACCACAACAACATTTGTCTCCGGACTCAGCGCTATCCCCGCTTCCATGCCAGCCTTGGTAATCTGGTCGAGCACCTGCTGATGATCATCGGTTGTTTCGTAGTGAAAAATAACGCTTGTTACTCCAGCAGCTTGGCAATCATCAATATAGCGCTGCGGCTGTTTAACCATCAGGTGGACTGATACTTTGGACTGATGCGCAATATCTTTCAAATCAGAGACCGCAACGGAAGTATTGGGCACGAAATCATTATCCATAATATCTACCTGCACCCACTCAACTAATCCAGAAACGCTCTCTAACTTAAAGCGCAATTCAGCAACATCACTGGT